>JARRNY010000006.1:0-47874 GCA_037384445.1 Candidatus Thiodiazotropha sp. | reverse complement strand
CTTCGCCCTGGAGGGGGAGCCCGGCCGCTCGGTGATGGCGCTGGTGGACTGCCAGAGCCAGGGCTTCTCCCTGCGCCTCTCGGCCCACTTCATGGCGCTGGAGGGCACCCGCACCTTCGCCTGTATCTTCGAGAACGTCTTCATCCCGGACAGCATGATCATCGACCACGACGGCGCCGCCTTCCTGCGCCGCTCCCGTTCGGGCATCGTGCTGCTGCAGTTCGGCATGGGCGTGGGCAACATCCAGTCGTGCATCGATCTCTGCCGCGAGGTGGAGCCCCTGCTGGGCCATGTCAACTGCTACCTGGACGACCGCCCCGACGAGCTGCAGGCGGAGCTGGACGACGCGGTGGAAGCGGCCATGGCTTTGGCCGAGGATCCCTACGAGAGCTCCGACGAGTTCTTCCGCGAGATCCTGCAGCTGCGTCTCGCCGCCGGCGAGCTGGCCATCCGTGCCTCCCAGTCGGCCATGCTGCACACCGGCGCCAAGGGCTACCTGCAGGCCGCCCCGGCCCAGCGCAAGCTTCGGGAGTCCTACTTCATCGCCATCGTCACGCCGGCCATCAAGCACCTGCGCAAGGAGCTGGATACGCTGGCCGCTGCCGCCTGATCGCGGTCCACTACCAACCGGGGGAGGCATGGGCCTCCCCCGCTCAACCGAAGGATGTAGTTTTATGAAAACCTTCACATCGATCCTCGACGCCGAGAAGACGGTCAACCTGCTGTTGAAACCCGCCGACCAGATCCTCGAGGTCTTCCGCCCCGACTTCGCCATCCGCGTGTGGGACGCCTGCAAGCCGGCGGGGCACGACATTCCGCTACGCATCCATGTTTATGAACTCGACGGCGCGGTCAAGGTTGCCTGCCGCCTGCCGAGCGAGGTCTTTGCCCCCTACGGCTCCAGCGCACTCGATAGCATCGGCGGCGAGCTGGATACCATTTTCAACAACATACTGAGCCAGGTCCCGGAGGCGTGACATGAGCGAGACTGCCTATCGCCGCTGGATATGTGACGCCTGCGGCTACATCTACGACGAAGCCAAGGGCGACCCCGACTCCGGCCTCGCCCCCGGTACCCGCTTCGAGGCGATACCGGAGGATTGGCAGTGCCCGCTGTGCGGACTCACCAAGACGGATCTGCGGCCGCTGCCAGAAGCGCCCGCCGCGGTCGCCACCCCCAAGCGGGCTCGAAAGCATCCGCCGCCATGATAGTAAAACCCCGATACTTCTGATCTCCTCCTGCGAAGGTCTCAGCTATCCCAAGCCAGCCCTCTCGACAGCGCTGGCCCAGGGTAAGAGCGCTGACGACCTGGTCGAACAGGATGCAGCCAGCAAGGCGGCCCAACTCGACTTGGCGGTACGTACCGAAACCCGGGTGATCAAGATCGACCCGACAAAGCGACGCCTGACCACCTCCAAGGGCGGTATCCAGTACGGAAAGCTGATTCTGGCCCTGGGCGCCCATCAACGGCAGCTGCCGATCGACGGCGATGCGGCCGACAGCGTGCTCCTGGTCAACGACCTGGCGGCCTACAAGAAGCTGCGCATGCGGCTGGATGAGAAGACACGGCATGTCACCATACTGGGCGCCGGACTGATCGGCTGCGAGTTCGCTGAAGATCTCACAAGCGCAGGTTTTCAGGTCAGCATTGTCGATCCGGCAAGCCATCCGCTCGCCTCCCTGCTGCCCCCCGACACCGCCTCGCAACTTGCCCAGCGGCTGCAGCAGAAGGGGGTGGAGTGGCACTTCAACACCACCCTCGACAGCGCCGAGTTGAGCGGCGATCGCCAGCGTGCCGTACTCTCGGACGGGGAGGCGATCGAGACCGACCTGATCCTCTCCGCCGCCGGCCTGGTGGCCAATACCCAGCTGGCGGAGAAGGCCGGCCTCACGGTCAGCCGCGGAATCAATACCGATTGCCTGATGCGTACCTCGGATAGAGACATCTACGCCATTGGCGACTGTGCTTTAGTGGAAGGCGAGATCTTCTGCTACATCGAACCCATACGCCGCCAGGCTGAAACCATCGCCGCCGACCTGCGTGGGGAGGACCAGCCGTTCAAAACCCTGCCTCCGTTGGTGCGGGTAAAGACACCCAGCTTCCCGCTCACCATCTGTCCACCCCGCAAACAGGGCGGCGCAAGCGCCATGCCCCATCAAACCACCGAACTGGGCCGGATAGACTATCTTCAGGAAGGTCAGGTGGTCGGATTCGTGCTCAGCGGCGAGCAGGCCGGGAATGGGGCGAGCCTCTACCGGGAGCTTTTTGCCTGATGCTTACGACTCTGCTCTGCGGAACTCCCAGGAACCCGTTACCGCTCATCCAGCACTAGCCCTAGTGCTACTTCGTTAAGGGATTTAATGGTGGGGCAGGGCCCCACCCTACACGCCGGATCACAGGTAGGGTGGGGCCCTGCCCCACCATAAGGTGTTGGATAACATCCCAAACGCCTTTTACTAAGTAGCATTCAACACTAGCCCGAATATTTCACCCGGCCGCTTAGCAATGCGATTAATGCTCTATGGTTATTGAATATTCCTGGAATACAGGCAAACAACAAAGTGTTACCGATCATCGCGTTGCCGGGAGAAACATTCGGGCTAGATGATCGGCTGTTCCCCCATTGGCTCTACCGGCTCCTCTACGGCCAGGTTCTCAGTGAAGAACTCCACATTCTCCGCTGCCCCTTTGACTGCCTGAAAGCGGGCAATATGAAACAGCGCATCCCCTTCGTTGACCAGCGGTAGCTTTGACTTACCGATGACGATACCTGCGGTGGGCGAGAGCAGATCGACGTTAATATCTCCGAAGGGCGAGGCGATGGCGCCCAATACCTCCCCTTTAGCCACTCGGGAACCGAGAGCGGCGTAGGTGCGGAAGATACCGCTCTCGGTCGCTCGCGCCCAGATGGAGGAGCGGGCCACCAGCGGTTCCACCGATTTTTTTGCCTTGGAGTGGCGTTTCGGCAACATGCCCAATTCGCGCATCACATTGAGTATCCCCTTCACGCCAGCGCGAATGGAGAGTTCGTCAAAACGCAGAGCCTCTCCCGCCTCATACAGCAGCATGGGTATCCCCCGCTCCGCTGCCACCTCCCTCAGAGAACCGTCGCGTAAATTGGAGTTGATGATCACCGGTACGCCAAAGGCGTGCGCCAGGCGCTCGGTCTCCGGATCTTCCAGGTTCACCCGCAGTTGGGGCAGATTCTCCCGATGCAGTGCCCCGGTATGCAGATCGATGCCGTGGGTGGAGTTGGCAACGATCTCATTCATGAAGAGATCGGCCAGCCGCCCCGCCAGCGAACCGCGCTCTGAACCGGGAAAGCTGCGATTGAGATCGCGCCGGTCGGGCAGATAGCGGGAGTGGTGGATGACACCGAAGACATTAACGATAGGAATGGTGATCAGGGTCCCGCTCAGTCGGTTGAGGGACTTCTCCTGACTCAGCCTTCGGATGATCTCCACCCCGTTCAGTTCGTCACCGTGTATCGCCGCACTGACGAAGAGCCGGGGACCATCCTTGCGGCCCCGAATAATCTGCACCGGCATGTTCATCGGCGTCTGGGTATGCAGCAAGGCCACCGGCAGGTCGATATTCTGACGCGTGCCCGGCTCGATAGCTTGACCGGCGATAATCAGCGGTTCCATCTCAGGGCCTGCGTTTCAGGGTTGAGTCTACAAGCCAAAACAGCTGGCAATGCTTTCGCATGAGAGCAATCTTTGGCTGATTACCACACATTTATCCCTTCCCCTTGGTGCGGGTGCGGTTGGGTCGGGCATTATTCTCAATGAAGTCGATAACCATACCGGCGATGTCTTTTCCGGTCGCACTTTCTATACCCTCCAGGCCCGGTGAAGAGTTGACTTCCATCACCAGCGGACCACGGTTGGAGCGCAGGATATCGACACCCGCCACGTTGAGCCCCATCGCCTTGGCGGCCTTGACCGCCGTGGCCCGCTCACGGGGTGTGATCTTGACCAGTTGAGCGCTGCCGCCGCGATGCAGGTTGGAGCGGAACTCTCCCTCGGGGGCCTGGCGCATCATCGCCGCCACCACTTTATTACCGACAACGAAACAGCGGATATCGGCGCCCCCGGCCTCATGGATAAACTCCTGCACCAGGATATTGGTTTTCAACCCCATAAAGGCCTCGATGACGCTCTCGGCCGCCTTGCGGGTCTCTGCCAGCACCACGCCGATGCCCTGGGTCCCCTCCAGCAGCTTGATCACCATCGGCGCGCCGCCAAGCATTTTGATCAAATCCTGGATATCGTCGGGTGAGTTGGCGAAACCGGTCTTCGGCATGCCGATGCCGGCGCGCGCCATCAACTGCAATGAACGCAACTTATCGCGGGAGCGGGAGATGGCCACCGATTCGTTGATGGGGAACACCCCCATCATCTCCAACTGACGCAACACAGCAGTACCGTAGAAGGTGACGGAGGCACCGATACGGGGAATCACTGCATCGAAGTCCATCAACACTTCGCCCTTGTAGTGCAGTTCAGGTTTATCCTGGGAAATATTCATGTAGCAGCGCACCACATCGAGCACAGTGACATCGTGTCCCCGTTGCTCACACGCCTCCACCAGACGCCTGGTGGAGTAGAGTTTTTTATTGCGGGAAAGTATTGCGATCTTCACAGCAACCTCCTTTAGGGTTTCTGTTTGTCTGCAGCCTCCTGCGGAGGCTTGCCGATAAGGTAGGAGGCGTCCGGCCGCACCAGAAAACGTTTACTCATGCCGGTACGTCCCAGAAGCATGCGAAACAACATACTGTCCCGGTTCGTCAAAGTCAGTTCAACCTGCCATTCGAATCCGCCGATACGAATCGGTGTCAGAATGACCCAGCGCTGTTCCCGGTGCCCTCCGGAATCCGAGACCCAGCGCTGATCGACGACAGGTGCGGAACAGAAAACCTCCACATCCCGGCGCTTCTGGAGAGGGTGAATACCGAAACGGACCATGCGCACACCCGACTCCTCATAGGGCTCGACTTGGAAAGCATGCAGTGCAGAGGTACGGGCGCCGGTATCGACCTTGGCCTTGATGGCATGGATACCCAGCTCAGGCAAAGACACCCACTCTCGCCAGCCGATGGCAGGGCGTTCCAGGGAACTCGTGCTCGGGTTGTTATTTTTCACATCTCCGCCTGTCGTTTCAGCTCGAGAATAGCTGCCGAGTCAATGTCTGTTTAGTGATCGATTCATCGCCATCACAGACAATGAGTCCTGCAGGGTAAAGCCTCTCTGTTGTTAAGGGTTCGTTGAAGTCGATCCAGTTGGCATTTTTTCCTGCCTTCACGGAACTATACATCACAAATAGACGTGGAGTTATCTTTCAAACATCGACCAAGGCTATCTCCGATTGTGAAAAAGCAATCTTACAAAAAACGTGAGTTTTGCCTGATTCATGGTCAATGCGGATAGCCACCCTGCCCGCTTGGGAGGCCCGAATCCAACCACCTGATGCAGCTGCCGTAACAACCGGCTATCCTAACCAGGATCGGATGCCATGAAACTGAACAGAACAACGCCTGACAAAAGATGAATGACTTACCACCTCACGCACCTTCCGAGGACGACCGCGGCCTGGTGGCTGCCTGGCTGCTCGACCGCCAAGGTGGTGGACGCAAACTCAGTTGGCCGGAGATTGCCGCCTGGCAGCCGGATAACGGTCTGATCTGGATCCACCTCGACTATAGCCACCCGAATACGCTGCGCTGGCTGGATGAAGAGAGCGGCGTCGATCGGATCATCAGCAAGGTACTCACCTCCGATGAGAGCCGTCCCCGCTGCGAACTTTTCGACCAGGGGTTGCTCGCCATTCTGCGCGGAGTGAATCTCAACCCCGGTGCCGACCCGGAAGACATGGTCTCGATCCGCACCTGGCTGGAGCAAAACCGCATCATCACCTGCAGACGCCGGCGACTCACTTCAATCGCAGATCTGCAAGAGAGCCTGCGCAAAGGTACGGGGCCTCGAAGTCAGGGAGGGTTCCTCGCCCATCTCAGCGAGAATCTGGTCAAGCGTATGGACAACGTCATCGAATCGCTGGAAGACAGCGCTCTGGAGCTGGAGGAGCATCTGACCGACCACCAGAGCAGTAACTTAAGAAGCGAAATTTCAGATATACGCCGTATCGTGATTCATCTGCGGCGCTATCTGGCACCTCAGCGGGAAGCCCTGAAACGACTACAGGCCGTACAGATCGAGTGGCTCAACATCGAAGCCCGTTCGCGACTCAACGAGACTGCCGATCAGACCCAACGCTATGTGGAGGGCTTGGACGCGATTCGCGACCAGATACAGGTCACCCAGGAGGAGCTGACCCAGAAGCTGAACGAACATACCGAACGACGCATGTATGTACTGGCCATCATCACCAGCGTTTTCCTGCCCCTCGGATTCCTTACCGGACTACTCGGCATCAACGTGGGTGGCATGCCAGGCACCGAAAGCCCCTTCGCCTTCTGGATCGTCTGCTTACTGGCACTGGTAGTCACCGGTGCGTCGCTGTGGATACTTCGCCGCATGCGCTGGTTCTAAAGCTCCCTATGCAAACTGGCATCTGCGGGCCGACTGCTCCAGAATAGCAACCCATAATCCATTCGATGCGGAATCTCATCGAGTATCACCAACAAGAACAGAGCCTATTCCATGACCCGTACCATCCATCTGATCGCCGCTGCCCGTCCCAACTTCATGAAAATCGCCCCGCTCTACCACGCCCTGGCCAAGGAGCCGGATCTGGACCCGGTAATCGTGCATACCGGGCAGCACTATGATCTCAACATGTCGGATGCCTTCTTCCAGGACCTGAGGTTACCGGAGCCCCATATTCACCTGGGTGCCGGCAGCGGTAGCCATGCGGAACAGACCGGCCGGGTCATGATCGCCTACGAAAAGGTGGTGATGGAGAAGCGGCCCGACATGGTGGTAGTGGTGGGTGATGTCAACTCGACAATCGCCTGCACCCTGGCCGCCACCAAGGTGGTCTACAGCCTGGCGGAGAACGACTCCGCTACCGGTCTCAATCGTCCGGTGGTAGCCCATCTGGAAGCCGGCCTGCGCTCATTCGACCGCACCATGCCGGAAGAGGTGAACCGCCTCGCCACCGATGTACTGGCCGATCTGCTGTGGACTCCCTCCCCCGATGGTGACGAACATCTGCAGCATGAAGGGGTGGCTGCCGAAAAGATCATCCGCGTCGGCAATATCATGATCGACTCCCTGGAGATGATGCGCGAGACCATCGAGGCCACACCCGTCTACGAGCAGCATGGTGTCGAGAAAGGCAACTATGCGGTCCTCACCCTGCATCGTCCGGCCAATGTGGACAGCCCCGAGTCACTGAAGGCGCTATGCGATATGATCAACCATCTCTCCACCCGCATGCCGATCATATTTCCGGTACACCCGCGCACGCGCAAAAACCTGGAGCAGACCGGCCTCATCAATGAGCTGAGCAACAAGCCGGCGATCAAGCTGCTCGAACCACAAAACTACATCAGCTTCATGAATCTGATCTTCAACTGTCGCCTGGCGGTCACCGATTCCGGCGGCCTGCAGGAGGAGACCACCTACCTGGGCATCCCCTGTCTGACCCTGCGACCCAATACCGAGCGGCCGATCACCATCACCCAGGGCACCAATCAGCTGTGTACGCTGGACGATGTGGAAGCGAAGATCGATGCCGTGCTGGCTGGCGATTCAGGCAAGGGAAGCAAACCCGAGTTATGGGATGGGCATACGGCGGATCGGGTGGTAGCGTCGATTAAGCGCGTGTTCGATCTCTGATGGCACTGGAGATTGCTGGCGCCTGAACGCTGAAATGCACTTGCCCTGATGATGTAAGCGTGGGTCAGTAAGACTTTGTACTTTATGCTGGGGCTGGGCCCCACCCTACCTTTGGTCCGGAGTGTAGGGTGGGGCCCAGCCCCACCCAAGTAGCATTCGGGTTAACGCACCAGTTCTATCTCTGCCCGCCGGTTAGCTGCCCGGGCCGCCTCTGAACGGCCACGCATCTTGGGGCGTGACTCGCCATAGTGACGCTTCGAAAGCAGCCCCGGATCGATCCCCTGCTGCACCAGATAGTCAAAGACCCGTTTAGCGCGGCGGGCCGAGAGGCGCAGATTATAGCGGACCTCACCCTGATCATCCGCGTGACCGGCGATACGCACTGCGCTGATACGGTCATCGGCCTTTATGTAATCGACCAGATCCTGCAACCTCGACTTCGCCTGTTTGTCCAACGCGTCCACATCCAGGGCAAAGTGGACTGTGGATTCCCGCAACCCCTTAAACCCATCACTGCTAAGCTCCCTCAGGCACTGCTTGAACTCCCCGTAGGGTTTCTGAAACTTGACGGGCGAGAGCCGGATCTGGCGCATTTTGCGGCTGTCATTCCAATCCAGCATGTCAAAGCTGCCAATCTGGCCCTTGGCCAAAGCGGAGAGTAGCCAACCGGCCGGTCGCCGGTCGAGTTTGATCGGTTGCAACCCCGCTTCGACCACGACCATCTGCTCCAGCCTGTCGGCTGAGTCGTGACTCCAGGCGGGCGATACCTCATGCAGCACCCCTTCGATCTTTTCCGGCACCGGCTGATAAGTGTCGATACGAAAACTCAACTCATTGCCGGCGAGACGTTGAAACCGGGCCACGCCAAACTGGGGAATCTCATGGGTGAGTTCACAAAGCGCACGGGAACCACTGAAGCTCCATGTGGATTGGTGGACATCGGCCATGTAGACCTCCGCCGGGAGCGAGTCTTCGGCGAAAACGGCTGTGGCGAGCGAGCCGCCCGAGAGACAAAACAGACAGAGCAGCAGGAATTTGAAACGGTTTGTTGGCGCTAGGGACATGCGATGAGCGGCCTCATGGTGAGCAACAATCTACTCTCACCTTAGCGTCACGAAAGTGCGAAATCTTTACTCTGACAGGAATGGTGCTTACTTAAGCAATTATTCGGTGCGGCAAGCCGCACCCTACCCGTAATTAAGCCGTAGGGTGCGGCTTGCCGCACCGCTATTCTTTGACCAATCCGGCACAGTTCGCTTAAGTCAGTGCTATTCCACTCTGACAGGAATGGCACTGACTTAAGCACCAAAACACCCCTTCTACTTGGTTTAAGCAATGGATTTTGGTGGGGCCCTGCCCCACCCTACCGTTCAACCTGCCCCACCAAAATGTCCTGGAATAATGCAAACGCCCTTAAAATAACGCCATGCACACAAATTGCAGGGGGGGAACAGAAGATGGGTAACCGGGACTGTTGTCCTACGCTACTCGCTCTGGTGCAGCTCCAGGTAGTCGATCAGACTGCGGAAACGATTGTAGTCCTGGCGATGAAACACGGGGTCGTCCATGTGCGGAATCGACCGCTCCAGTTTATCCCACTCCTTCTCACTGAGTACCTTGTCGATCAGGGGAAAGATCTCTTGCTCCTCCAGGTCGATATGCTGGCGCTGGAGAGCAATGAACTCACGCCCACGGGTCTCCACCTCGTCACGCAATAACACCGTACCCTGCATCACCCCCTCGAGCGTCTCGCGAAAGCGCCTCGCCATTCCGAGCAGAGCCTCGTGCTCACGTCCCACACGCTCGAGCAGGGCCTGATGCTCCTCCATGCCGGGTTTGGCGAAAGCCGCCTGGTTGATCTGATCTTCGGTTGGGTGGTGGTACTGCTCTGCGTAGGTTTCGATGTAGTCGAGCATCTCGATCTTGAGGTCGAAATCCGACTCGCGTCCGGCAAAAAATGCATCCAACTGCCCACTCAAAAGATCAAGCAGATGGGCCAGATTGGTATGGTCCCGGCTGAGTTTTTCCAGAAGTTGGCTCATCGCGCCCCCCTTTTACTGAGATGCCGCCAAACCCAGCCTTCAGGCCTAGCCTCTCCGGTTAGTATGTAGCTCAATGCGTTTTCGTTCTGCAGTGTCCATTCCATACGATCTCGTCCTGTATAGGAACCGCAAAAAAGCAGATGATCGTCTTTCTGCACGCTGATGCCAGGATCAGGCAGCAGGGTCCGCTCATTATGCCTCAGAAGCATCAGGGGTATACAGGGTAACTTACGCTCCCGGTCCCGCGGGTCGCGCATCAGATCGGCCAGCGTCAGTTTGCTGCCCCGTCGCACATGGGCACAGACCGCATGCGAATCCTCTTCCGTGAAGGCCACCTCCCATACCTCTGGCGCATGATGGTTGACCAGAGCGGAGATGCGACTGATCAGCTCACAGGCCCACTCATCCTCCTGGTGCAGCACCAGTTTCACGAACTGATGCTGCAGCGGCGCCCCCAGCAGGACACGGATCTGATTGGCGATGATCTGGCTCGGCAACATCACCATGTCGGCGCCTACCGCTTCAATCACCGGGTCATTCTCCTTCCGGTTTTGTCGCAGAATCACGAACAGGTCCCGATTGAGACCCCGCGCCGTCATGATAATGGAGAGATTATTGGCGTCGTTGTCGGTACCGGCCACCAGCCCCACTGCCCGCTCAATATTGGCCTGGGAGAGTGTTTCTGCCTCAGTGCCTCGCCCCATGACGAAGGCGGTCGCGGGAATGCCGGTGGCATCTGGGCTGGCCTCAACCACCACCACCTCGAACCCCTCACGAATCAGCTTGTCATAGATCGCCTTGCCGAAGCGGCCATAGCCGCAAACCACCCACAATCCCTTGCTGGGCGGATAGACCGGCTCCTGCAACAGATTGCCGTGTCCGAGTGAGAGCCAATCCTGCAGCAGACTGAGGCAGGGAGCCTGGATCGCCGTAGCCAGATGGAGGGCAAAGGTATCGAAGGGATCGATGATGTGATCGGTACCGAATGAGGCCATATTGGCCTCGATATCGTGGGAGTCGGCACGACAGATCACCTCGATCTCGGGATGCAGCAGTTTCGCAGTGATAGCAATCTGCAGGTTGGCCTCGTTGGAGTTGGTCAGCGCCACCACCCCCTCGCACAACGGATGGTTCAGTCCCGCCTCCAACAGATGCGCCGGCAGCCTGGCGTCGCCGCAGAACCCGGGGACATATTCGCGCAGGTTTTCGATCTGCAGCAGACTGACCCGATCTTCCAGAATATCGACAACCACTGCGTGTTGATTACGTTCGGTGAGGGATCGGACCAGCGCTTCACCGGTCTGCCCATAACCGCAGACCAGATAAAAAGGGTCGCCCAGATGTTTGATCTTACGTGCGAAGCGGCGCTCGGCAAGAGCGCGCTGAAAGGTTTCATCCTTCAGCAGCGCCAGCACGGTACCGATAGAGTAGAGCCACACCACCACAGTAAAAAAGATGGAGAAGCTGACCCACAACCGCTGCGCCGCGTTGAAGGCGTGGGGGATCTCACCGAAACCAATGGTACTGGCCATGAAACTGACGAAATAGAAGGCGTGGAAAAAGTCCATGTGCCAGACGTTGCCATCGGCGTCCTGGCCGGGGATCAGGACCATACCCAACATGGCAACCGAGTAGACCACGATCAGTGCCAGCAGAGGCGCTCGCATGCGCCGGAAGATGAGAAAGACGATGTTGTCCATACCAGGGTCTTTTAAGGCTAATCCAATAGGCTCTGAGCCGCTTGCATTGGCCCGCTATCAGCGGCGCAACATCACGGTTTCGATGATTAACAGCACCACGGAAATAACATTGGCGAGCATGGCGCCTCCCGAGAGCGAAACAACACTGGCGGTGGCGGTCGGCGTCATACCGCTGCCAGTGACGTGCTCGGCCATGGTCCACACCAGCGCGGCGGCGAAGAGCTGAAGCATAGCCACCAGGCTGGTAGCCAACAGCACCGCGCCCATCTGGGTGCGATCACCGAACTTGAGCACGGTGGCGATCAGGTTGACCACGATCACGGCAAACAGCTCATAGACATGATGATGATCCGGGTTGTCCAACTCTCCGACGAAAAAGCCGAAGTTGAGGGTCAGGGCCAGCACGATGAAAAAACCAAAAAGGACCTTCTCCGGATTCACGTCAATCTCTCCTTTGCCAATATCAGTCTGCCGATCTTGGTGCAAAACCCCCCATATTTCCAGTCGACAAACGACGACAAGGAAAAACGGAGGCAAAAACTCTAAAGCTTTCGTTTCCATGACCGCTAAATCTTGTGATCGAACGGGGAAGATCGATAGTCGAGATACCCCCTCCGTTCCCAGCTTTTTTCCACGTCCTGGGTGTTATGCAGATGGCAAACTTTATCAAATCCGTCGATGACCGTACCCGCCTGGCCGGTACCAACCGCCTGGAGGTACTTCTGTTCAGCCTCGGCAAGGATATCCGAACCGGCCGTGAGGAGACTTACGGCGTCAACGTCTTCAAAGTCAGGGAAGTCATGCTGGTACCTGAGATCACTCATGCCCCGGATATGCCGGCCTCAGTCGAGGGAATGGTCAGCCTGCGCGGCAACATGATCCCGGTGATCAACCTACCCGACTTCTGCGGCATACAGTCGGAGGACAAACCCGAGATTCTGATCGTCACCGAGTACAACAAGCACGTTCAGGGCTTTCTGGTACACGCCGTCGATACCATCGAGCGGCTGGCCTGGGAGGATGTCAAAGTCCCACCACCCATGATGGTGCAGCAGCATGGCGGCCTGGTCACGGCGGTGACCGAATTGAAGGACAAGCGCCTGGTGATGATCATGGATGTGGAGATGGTACTCAGTCAGACCTCCGGTTTCGGCCAGAGCGCTGAGATCTTCGAAGGTATCGAGCAGATGGGGGACAGCGACATCACCCTGCTGTTCGCTGACGACTCCGCAGTCGCACGAGACCAGATCATCCGGACCATGAATCACATGGGAATCAAATACATAGGCACCACCAACGGCGCCGAGGCCTGGAGCAAACTGAAGGAGATCGCTGAGCGAGCCGCCACCACCGGCCATAAGGCGAGCGACTTCGTGCAGCTCATCCTCACCGATGTGGAGATGCCGGAGATGGACGGCTATGTGCTGACCAAAAAAATCAAGGAAGACCAGCGCTTCTCCAATATCCCGATCATCATGCACTCTTCCCTCTCGGCGGATGCCAATATGGCGCTCGGCAAGGGCGTCGGGGCCGATGCCTACGTGCCCAAATTCGAGCCGACCGAACTGGCGGCCAAACTCAAAGAGATGATCGAACTCGTCCACGCCAACAAGTCCTGAGCCAAGATCCCGAGCAAGCCGTTCGGCGCTGTCTCACTCTCAACCTTCGACTGGATGACCGGGCAATGCCCCGGCCATCCGTGGTATCCGCTCCAGATCCTTATACCGCCCCCCTAATCCTCAGCCAGGGATACTTGCCTGCCACCAGTTGTTACATTAAGTAACGCCTGTTACTGTAAGCAGACGTCGGGGTCTCGTGACCAACCCCTCGCTCAACCTGTAACCCGCAGACAGGCTGCCCAATGCGACAACAATCGCCGCCACCGGAACGTCAACTCGATCGCACTCTGGCTCTTGGGCTGCTGATCCTGCTGCTGCTCTCCGCTCCGATCACGATCTGGTGGACCTCGCCTGGCAGCCCCTGGTACATCCCCTATCTGATCTGGTTCGCGATCATCATGGTCATCGCCTGGATCCAACATCGCCGGCATGAACCATAGTATCGGCCTGCTGTTCGGCATCGGCTTTGCCTATCTGGTGCTACTCTTCCTCATCGCCTTCGCCGCCGATAGCGGACGCCTGCCCGAGCGGCTGATTCGCCACCCCATCGTCTATGTCTTCTCCCTGGGGGTCTATGCTACCTCCTGGACCTACTACGGCAGCGTCGGCTTCGCACAGACTCAGGGCTATCTTTTTCTCACCATCTACCTCGGCGTGACCCTGGCATTCGCCCTCTCCCCCCTGCTGCTGCAACCGATCCTACGGTTGACCCAGGAGTACCAGCTCACCTCGCTGGCTGATCTCTTCGCCTTTCGCTATCGCAGTCAGCTGGCCGGCATCCTGGTCACCCTCTTCATGCTGCTCGGCACGCTGCCCTACATTGCGCTGCAGATCCGCGCGGTAACAGACTCGGTGCAGGTAGTCAGCCAATCGGAGGCGCCGCGCAGCCTGGCGCTCTTTTTCTGCGTCACCCTCATCGCCTTCGCCATCCTCTTCGGCGCCCGCCACAGCACCAGCCGGGAGAAACACCGGGGCCTGGTGGCGGCCATCGCCTTCGAATCAGCCGTCAAGCTACTGGCCCTGCTGACCATCGGCGTCACCGCACTGGTCGCGGTCTTCGGCGGTCTGGACGGGCTTAACAGCTGGCTGCAGATTCATCCCGAGGCAATCGAAAAACTCTACCAGCCAGTGAGGGAGGGACCCTGGGCTACCCTGCTGTTGCTCGCCTTCGCCGCCGCTTTTCTGTTACCGCGGCAGTTCCACATGCTCTTCACAGAGAATCTGGACCCCAAGGCGCTGCGCACCGCCAGCTGGGGCTTCCCCCTCTTTCTGTTGTTGATCAACCTGCCGATCCCGCTGATTCTCTGGGCCGGTGACAGCCTGCAGCTCAACCTCCACCCGGACTACTACGCACTCGGCCTGAGCATCGAGGCCGGCCCCTCCTGGCTGCCTTTCCTGGCCTTTATCGGCGGCGTCTCCTCTGCCAGTGCGATGATGATCATCACCACCCTGTCGCTGTCGTCGATGACCCTCAACCACATCCTGCTGCCGACCAACTTTCCCGATCCCCAGGTCAACCTCTACCGCTGGCTGATACTGGGTCGTCGGCTCCTGATCGGCCTCATCATCATGGCCGGCTACGGTTTCTATATCCTGCTGGAGAGGCATGAAGGGCTGGTTCAGCTCGGCCTGATCTCCTTTGTCGCTGTGGCCCAGTTTCTGCCCGGCATCGTCGGCCTGCTCTATTGGCGGCGGGCCAACCGGCTTGGACTGATCCTCGGCCTGCTGGCAGGCATCGGCATCTGGTCGGCCACCCTGCTGCTGCCGCTGCTGGAGAGTTCAGGTTTTATCCGCACCGAATTCGATATCCCCGCTCTGCGCCTCGCCTCCGGCATGGACCAGTGGCAGTTCGCCACCTTCTGGTCGCTGACCGCCAACAGCCTGCTGTTTGTCTTCGGTTCTTTGGCCGGCAAACAGAGCCGGGGGGAACAGGAGGCGGCCAACGCCTGCTGCAGCGAATCGCTGATGCCGTTGGGCGGCATGGTCAGCGCCGGCTCCTCGGCTCAGTTCAGCAAACAGTTGGCGCAGATGCTCGGTGGCGAGGCGGCGGAGCGCGAGGTGACGCAGGCGCTGCAAGACCTCAGCCTGTCGCCCAACGAAACCCGCCCCTCCCAACTACGGCGCCTGCGGGAGCGTATCGAGCGCAACCTCTCTGGCCTGCTCGGACCCCAGCTGGCGCATATGATCATCAACCGGCGTCTGCAGCTCGACGTGCATACGCAGACGGCGCTGGCCGACTCCATGCGCTTTATCGAGGATCAGCTCGAACACTCCCGCTCCCGCCTGCGGGGCCTGAGTGCCGATCTGGACAATCTACGGCGCTACCACCGGCAGGTACTGCTCGACCTGCCTTTGGGCGTCTGCACCATCGACAAGCTGCGTACGGTAACTATCTGGAATCTGGCGATGGAGGTGATGACAGGACTTCGTGCACACGACGCCGTCGGGGTCCAGCTGCACCGCCTGCCGCCGCCCTGGGGCCATCTACTGGCTGGCTTCGCCTCAGCCACTGACGAGCACATCTATCACCTCGAGGTAAGCCACGAAAACAGCAAGCGCTGGTTCAACCTGCACAAGGCGGCAATTCCCGGCCCCATGCCGGTCGACCACCCGGTCGAAGAGGCGCGCACCAGTCAGGTCATGCTGATGGAGGACCTGACCAACCTGGAGACCCTGGAGGCTGAACTGGCCCACAGCGAACGCCTCGCCTCCATCGGCCGCCTCGCCGCCGGTGTCGCCCACGAGATCGGCAACCCGGTGACCGGCATCGCCTCGCTGGCGCAGAATTTACGGCATGAAGATGAACCCGAGGTGGTACGCGAAAGCATTGAGGAGATCCTCCACCAGACCCAGCGCATCACCACCATCGTCAAGACCCTGATGAACTTCAGCCGCAGCGGCGGCATCGGCACCGACATTCGCCGCTTCTCCGTCGGCGAGGTCGCGGATGAAGCGATCCGGCTGGTCAGCCTGACCCACCACGGGCGCCAGATCCGCTGCCTCAACAGCTGCCCTGAGAGTCTGGAACTGGAGGGCGACCGCCAGGGCCTCTCTCAGGTCCTGGTCAATCTGCTGACCAATGCCTGCGACGCCTCGCCGGCCGGATCCGAGGTGATGCTGACGGCGGGAGAGCGCGATGAGCAGGTAGTGATCGAGGTTGCCGATCACGGCGAAGGTATTCCGCAAGAGAATCAGGCCTATATCTTCGAGCCCTTCTTCACCACCAAACCGCCTGGCGAAGGCACCGGGCTGGGGCTGGCCATGACCTATAAGATCATCACCGACCACCAAGGCAGTATCAGCATCGATTCGGAACCCGGTGAAGGGACTCGCGTCACCATTGAACTACCCAGGACATCCCAACTGCATCATGAGCCGAGTATTAGTTATTGAAGACGAAACCGTGATCCGCCGGGCAGTCAAACGGCTGCTCGAGCGCAACGGCTATCTGGTCGCCGAAGCCGGCTCTATCGAGGAGGCGGAGTCGTCGCACAATCTGACCGATTTCGATCTCATCATCAGCGATGTGCGTCTGCCCGGCGCGCCAGGCACCGAGATCATCCACCGCGCCGCACCTGTGCCGGTGCTGATCATGACCAGCTACGCCAGCATCCGCTCAGCGGTCGATGCCATGAAGTTGGGTGCCATCGACTACATCTCCAAACCCTTCGATCACGACGAACTGCTGATGCTGGTTGAGCGCACCATCAAGCGGGACCGCAATCAGCGCCAGCAAGCTGCCATGAAATCGGAGCTGGAGAAGAGCTACCCGGTCAAAGGCATGGTGGGCGAATGTCCGGCGATGATCGATGTCTTCCGCCGTATCGACAAGGTAGCACCCACCGACGCCACCGTACTGATCCTAGGCGAATCAGGCACTGGCAAGGAGCTCGCCGCGCGGGCGCTGCATGAGAAGAGCCTGAGAAGCCATGCCCCTTTCATTGTCTTCAACTGCGCCGCTGTACCCGAGAACCAGGTCGAGAGTGAGCTGTTCGGACAGACCAGTGAAAGCGATAACCGACGTGGTGGGCTACTGGCTCAAGCCCATGGCGGTACCCTCTTCATGGATGAGGTCGGCGAACTGCCATTGGCCGCGCAGGCCCGTCTGCTGCGGGTACTGCAGGGTGATGAATACAGTGGTGGCGCACAGGGAATACAACCCGATATCCGCATCATCGCCGCCACCCATCGGGATATCCGCAAACTGGTCCAACAGCAGACTTTCCGCAGCGACCTCTACTTCCGCCTGCGGGTGGTAGAGATGTTGCTGCCGCCACTGCGTGATCGCGGTTCCGATATCAAGGCGCTGGCCAATTTTCTGCTGGAGAAATCCTCCCGTCAGCTCAACCGCACGCCACTCACGCTGAGCCGCAGCGCCCTCGATGCGATCCGACGCTACCACTGGCCCGGCAACATCCGCGAACTGGCCAACACCATCGAGCGTGCAGTCATACTCTGTGAAGGGGATTCCATCACACCCGAGTTACTCTCCATCGATCATCAGATCACCACCCAGAGCAAAGCGGCCGACAGCCCCAACGACAATCTCTCTCTGGAGGAGTACTTCCGCCACTTCGTACTGGAGAATCAGGATCGGATGACCGAGACCGAATTGGCCAAACAGCTCGGTATCAGCCGCAAAGCGCTTTGGGAAAGACGTCAGCGCTTCGGCATTCCGCGAGGAAAGAAAGGCAAAAAAAGTTAAGATCTGTTAACAGCGATCACGTTTTCACCTGAACATTCAATTACTTGGGCCCACGCACTCATACAAAAATCAAGTTCAGGCGCAGCAAAAGATGGCGCCACGTCCCACGCTATAACGCCACATCGTGAACACAAGACTGCCGCTGGCAGGCTGAACAAGCCGAATAGGCAACCCAGCGATTCTACCTTTCATCTCAATTGTGAAAATTTCGTTAAATTTTCGTTAATCTCCCTCAAGATCTTTCAGCCGATGCCGCTTCCAATAATGATCGCGAAAAAACCAGACTGGAACGCGATCGCTGTAAAAGATGAGGATGTCGCCCTCCACCCTAACGCATTGAGGGCCTACCCATGAAATGCTACACGCGACACACGCTCGCCTTGTTATACCCACTCTTTCTGCTGTCATTCCTACCGTCGAGTGGCGCCTTCGCAGCCACAAACCAACATGCGGATCACTCTCAGACCCCGCACTGGGGATATTCTGGCTCTTCCGGGCCTGGTGAATGGGGGAAAATGTCGGAAGCCTATGCGCTTTGCGGCAGCGGCAAAAGACAATCTCCCGTCAACATATTCAATGAAGTCTCTGCGGATCTCTATGCGCTGCGTTTTCAATATCACCCAATCCCTTTGAGCGTGGTGAACAATGGCCATACGCTCCAGGCCAACTACTACTCCGCCAGCCAGGGAAACAACGTCACCATCGGCGGCAAGAGCTACCCCGTGCAGACCAAGCCTGTCTACGAAAGCCGCTTGATGATAGGAGATGTTCCCTACCAACTGCTTCAGTTTCACTTCCATACGCCAAGCGAGCATACACACCAGGGCAAACGCTATCCGATGGAGGTCCATCTTGTACATAAGAGTGCCGATGGCAATCTGGCCGTGGTTGGCATCCTGCTCAAACGGGGCAACGCCAACCCAGCGTTGCAAAAGGTGCTCGACAATGCCACAAGCGACATAAACACGGTCACCACCGTTCACAAGCTCTCGCTCAACGCCACCGATCTGTTACCGGCAGACAAACAGCTATTCCACTATAGCGGATCGCTGACCACTCCCCCCTGCAGCGAGAATGTCAACTGGTTTGTCATGAAGACACCGATGGAAGTGTCTGGCGGCCAAATCGAGCTGTTCAAGAAAATGATTGGCGAAAATGCACGGCCACTGCAACCGATGCATTGGCGCTCAATGTTTGTCTCCGAATAACTTCCATTCGATGTGAATACCCATGAAAACTCTTATAAATAAACTATCGTTGAAAGCAAAATTGCTTGGGTTCTCCAGCATTCTGCTCAGCTTACTGGTGATTGGCTCTCTCTACGCCATCCTCTCCATGAACAGTATCGGCAAGGAGCTGGCCAGCATTGCAGAAAAGGATATTCCATTGACGGACAACATCAACCAGATAACGATTCACCAACTGGAGCAGGCGGTGAATTTCGAACGCGCCATACACTATGGCAGCCTATTGCAATCGGAAGATGCGGCACTCTCCCATTTCCGGAGTGCGATCGCGGCTTTCGATGAAGGCACTGCGGCCATTGAGGGGGAATTAGCTAACGCAACGTCCCTAACCGAAGAGGCAATAACAGCCAGCACCGGCAGTGCACAGAAAGCATTTATCGATGCACGAGAAACATTAAAGGCGATCGAAGAGGCGCATATGGAATTCGTCGCGCAAGCGCACGAAGCCTTTATTGCTTTCACCGAAGGAAAAGCACATGAAGCCGAGCTGCTGTCCGAACAGGTCGAAGTCAATGAGGAGAACCTGGACAAAACGCTGGAGTCCTTGCAGGTTCAAGTCAGTAAATTTACTGATGAGAGCGCCAAGCAGGCTGAAGCACACGAAAAAACAGCCATTGTGACTCTCGGCATCATCGCTCTGGTCAGCATCGTTATCGGCATTGTCTTCAGCAGCATGTTCGCATCGTATATCGTCACGGCCATACGCAAAGCCACAGTCACCGCTTCCGGCGATCTTTCCCAGGAGATTGTCGTCACCAGCCACGATGAGATTGGCGATCTTCTCAGAGCAATCAACGGCATGCGTTTAAAATTGCTCGACATGCTATCGGAAATATCGGGGACAACGGCCCAACTGTCCACGGCATCGGAAGAGATGTCGACGATAACTGCGCAGACCAGCGAGACCATACAGAATCAGCGCTTGGAAACCGAGCAGGTTGCCACCGCCATGAACGAGATGACGACCACGGTCCAGCAGGTTGCGGTCAACATCAGCCACACGGCCAGTGCGGCGGATGAAGCCAATGCGCAGACCAGCGAAGGTACGCAGATAGTGCAACGGTCTATTGCGCAGATCAACAAGCTGGCCGAGCAGGTTGAAACCTCTTCTCAGACCATCAATGACCTTGAGAAACACAGCGAGGCCATCAATACGGTACTTGACGTTATCAAAGGGATCGCCGATCAGACCAATCTGCTGGCTTTGAATGCTGCCATCGAGGCGGCCAGAGCGGGTGAACAGGGACGGGGATTTGCCGTCGTCGCCGACGAAGTGCGAACACTGGCCGGACGTACGCGACAATCAACCGATGAAATCAATGACATGATCGAAAAACTGCAGACGGGCTCCCGTCAAGCCGTGGCGGTCATGGAGCAGAGCCGCGAAGAGGCGAGTTCAGCGGTCGAATTCGCCATGCAGACTGGCGAGGCGTTGTCGACCATTACGCAGGCCGTTGCCAGGATCAACGAGATGTCGACTCAGATCGCCAATGCGGCAGAGGAACAGGGGGCCGTCGCCGAAGAGATCAACCGCAACATCGTCATGATAAACGACATGTCGAATCAAACGGCAGACGGGGCAAGCGAGACCGCAACGGCAAGCCGGGATCTGGCACACATGGCCACCGAACTCCAAAGTCTCGTTGAAAGATTCACCGTATAGTATGAGACCTCTTTCTGTTGTTTAAGCGACCCGACCGGCCGTGGCTGTCAACCCTCGACACGGCCGGCCGGGACGATTACCTCTTCCCGGGAAGCTCTCTGAACGAGCCGGCATACCGCCTGCCGGGGCAGATCCGAATGCTACTTAGTTAAGAGCGTTTGGGATGATATCCAACACCTTATGGTGGGGCAGGGCCCCACCCTACCTATGGCCCGAAGTGTAGGGTGGGGCCCTGCCCCACCATTCAATCGCTTAACTAAGTAGCATCAGGGGCTGGAGCCTGATGAGCTTAATCCCGTTGCAGCCGGCGACAACCGTCTGTTGCACCTTTCCGCTTTGATCCACACTCCTGCAGTCGTGCCTGGCCCGCTGCTGCGGGGACTCGATATTCTCACCTTCGTGGCGATACCCTGCAGCGCCGATGCTGCTCCGCTGCGAAATACGCTTGCCGTCCACCCGCGCTCGCATCGTCCTTTCTCTTGAAGCGCACCTCCGCCACTTCGCGCTGGATCCTCTTGATCGAACGACCGGGACGGAAACGGCCAAACAGCTGTGTCACATGCAATATAAATGAGTCCTTTCACCCGGCTCAGCCAGGCACAGAAGACACGGCACCACGAAAACAACAAGTTACCGTTGGCCCCCATTTTGCAAGAGAGAGCGGACGCCATTTCAGCTCAACGCTTGGTTGACCGATGCTCGCGTGCCCAACCGTTGGCCTGCAAACAGATCAACCCCAAAACGATGGCGATGTGCCTGTACATGCTCTGACTGCTTGCCGGAAACAGTCAAGCCAATGGATTGGTTCGGCGTTCACTTCGCTACACGCGATGGAATTTGTTGTTACCAGCACCCGGTTCATGCCCCCTATGGAGGTAAAGAGATGTTATCACCCCCTGCTCAAGCGGTTGCTGTGCTCAGCATTCTGCTGGCCGCCTGCAATCTCCCCGCGGCGGAGCCCTTGTGGCTCTCCGACACAGCGCCCCACTCCCGTGGTCACGGCAGCCAGGGCCACGGCGGCCCGGTGGAGGTACGCAAAGGGGTCTATTACAAACGACTCTGGCTGCGACAAGGGCAGGCGGCGGACAACTCGGACTATGTGAGTCGGGTCGATGAGACGCCCAAACTGGTGCTGATCGATACTGACGGCAAGGTCGTAGAGAAGTTGCTCAAGAAGGATGACAAGGCCGACGCCCTGAATGTGGCCTTCGCGATGCCGAACGAGGGTTTTTATAACGCCTATCTGAAACGGCAGCATGTGGAGGGAGATCGGCTGGAGGTGCAGATCGCCAAAGCGGAAGTCTTGAAGCACAGCTGTCGTGAAGGGCATGACCATGTACAGGAGAAGATGCCTCCCCATCACAATGCGGGTATGCCTTTGGAGATCGTGCGCAACCGCCAGCCGAAAGAGAATTTCCATAGCCGACTGGGGCATGGCGACGAAGTGAGCTTTACGGTACTGCGTAATGGCAATCCCCTGCCAGGCGCCAGGGTCACCCTCACCAGCGGCCAGGGTTGGAGCAAAAGCCTGCTCAGCGATGAACAGGGCCGGGTCAGCTACACCATGATCCGTGACTACTATCCCTCCTGGGAGGCGTTCGAAAAACGTCATGCCCAGCCCTATCTGGTCAATGCCCTCTATACCTTGCCGCAAGCAGGCGAGCTGGATGGACAGGCCTACCGCGAAACCCGCTACCTGGCGAGTTATGCCGGTAAATACTATCCCTCTCCCGACGACTACGAGTCCTACGCCTATGGCCTGAGTTTCGGCCTCTTTGCATTGCTCTCGACCGGCGGCGGCATCTATCTCTTTCGCCGACGGCGAAAGCGCCCCTACCAGGAGGTCAGCTTCAATGACTAAGCTGAAAGCTGCCATCAACCGCGTAGATCTGCGCCGCTTCCGCTTCTGGGTGCAACTCGGCTTTTTTGTCCTGCTTGTCTATGGCGGTTACTTTGCCATCAATCTCAGTAACGACCTGCCTACCTTTGCCTGCGCCTTCAACAAGGAGGGGCGCGGCGGCGTCTGTTTTCTGATGCCTTTGCAGCACCTGATGGCAACCCGCTGGTCATCCCTTTTCGGCTGGGCGGGACTCGGGGTTTTGACAGCCCTGCTTACCTTCGCCCTCTGGTTCATTGTGCTGAACAAGGCGTGGTGCGGCTACGCCTGCCCCCTGGGCACACTGCAGGACTGGATAACCTCACTGCGCAAACGTCTGGGTATCCGCTATGCCCGCTACTCCCAATCCCAGTTCCGTAGCCTCAGCACTATCAAATATGTGTTGCTGGCCCTGACCATCCTGCTGCCCCTGGGCATCGGCGGCGGCTTGCTGCCCCACAGTATGGGCACCCCCTTCTGCGACATCTGCCCGGGCCGTATGATCATCCCCCTCTTCTCGGGTGATACCTCTCAGCTCACCATCGATTTCTCCAGTAAGACCGCCATGATCATGACCGCGCTCGGCATGCTGATCACCGGTCTGTTTTTCGCCGGAGCCTTTGTCAGAAAGCGCTTCTTCTGCTTCTTCTGCCCTATGAGTGCGCTGCACTATCTCTTCTCAAAACCCGCGCTTTTGAACTTAAAGAAGGATGGAGACAAGTGCACCCGTTGTGGCGACTGCTATCGGGTCTGCGACATGCAGATCCGTGAGATCGCCGACGATGTGGAGAACCCCCGCATCATGCAGGACGACTGCATTCTCTGCTTCAAGTGCATCGCCGCCTGTCCGGAGGATGGCGCTCTCAAAGCGACCTTTGTGGGAGTGCCGATTTTCGAGTCGACTGAGGAGGGCTTTCACAAACGCATGAATCAAGCTACAGACACCAAACGAGACAACCATGCCGATTGAACAACCTGCCTATAACCAGAGCCGCCAGGCACGCGAAGCCGAGGTGGTGCTCGATCACATCACCGATCGCTTCGATGAGAATCCTCAGGGGATGGACTACTTTTATGATCTGTTCCGTCGGGTCTACTGCCAGGGAGAACCTCTGCCTCAGCCACAAACCCGCATCGGCACCACCTGCATCCACGCGCCGGAGGAGTTGGTCTATGCCCTGGGTGCAACACCGGTGCGGCTGTGCAACGGCTCCTACCACTATGACCAGATCGGCGGCGACTTCATGCCAGCCAAGTCCTGCTCACTGGTGAAGGCGACCCTGGGCATGCTCAGCACTCATGCTGGGGCGGTACCACGGATCGGCCAGCTCGATCTGGTGGTCAACCCCACCACCTGCGATCAGAAGAAGAAGGCCAGCGCCATAGTCGAGGAGATGGGCTATCAGGTCTACGACCTGGAGTTGCCGCCGGCCAAAGAGAGTGAAGAGTCGCGCCTCTACTGGCAGCGTTCGGTGCGAAATTTTGCCAAACTGCTAAGCCGTGTCACCGGAAATAAACTCACGCGCAAGAATCTTAAAGCGGCCATGGCGCGCAGCGCCCGTGCGCAGAACGCCTTCCGCACCCTGCACAACCTGCGCAAGAGCCAACCTGCCCCGTTTCTCGGAAAGGACGCCTTCCTGGTCACCAACGCCTTCTTCTTCGACGACATCGAGCGCTGGACCGAGGCGGTGGAACGCCTCAACGAGGAGCTGCTGGCGCGTCAGCAGTCAGGCTTCCAGGCCGCCCAGCGCAAAGCACCGCGCATTGTCTTTACCGGCTCGCCTCCGATCTTTCCCAACCTGAAGCTACCCCTGCTGATCGAGGAGAGCGGCGGTATTGTGGTCGCCGACGAAACCTGTTCCGCCAACCGTATGCTCTACGATATGACGGCGGTCGATGAGTGGCGCCTCTACGATATGGTCGACGCCCTCGCCGACCGCTATTTCAAACCCTGCACCTGCCCTATCTTCACCCGTAACGACGATCGTCAGCGCCGCCTGCTGGATCTGGTGGAGAGCTTTAGCGCCGACGGTGTGGTCTACCAGGCCTTCGCCGGCTGCCATGTCTATGAGATGGAGCAGCGCAGTATTGCCGGGGCCCTGCAGGCGAAAGGCATCCCCATGCTCTATGTGGAGACCGACTACAGCCCGGACGACATGGGCCAACTCTCCACCCGCATCGAGGCATTTCTGGAATCCATCAAAACAAGAAAGAGAAGACGCGCATGAACTACTTTGCCGGCATCGATATCGGCTCGACAGCCATCAAGGTAGCACTGGTGGATGAGGATGGCGGGCTGGCGGGCGTCCATGTCACCGCCTCCGGCAGCCTGTTTCACCAAAACGCCAAGGAGGCACTGGCGCGTCTGCTGGAACAACTCAAGCTGGATCCCCAATCGGTAAGCTATCTCATCGCCACCGGCTATGGCCGTAAGCTGTTCAAGGAGGCGGACGACTCCATCAGCGAGATCACCGCCAACGCCATTGGCGCCCATGAAGCAGGCAAAGCATTCGGCGGCGTACAGACCATCATCAACATCGGCGGTCAGGACTCCAAAGCGATCCAGATCGATGACGAGGGGGGAGTCGCCAACTTTGCCATGAACGACAAGTGCGCCGCCGGCACCGGTCGCTTTCTCGATGTGGCGGCACGCAACCTGGAGATCGACCTGGAGGAGTTGGGGGACTACCACTTCAACGCCACCAGCGCACCGCTCTCGATCAACAGCACCTGTACCGTCTTCGCCGAGTCGGAGATCATCGGCCTGCTCGCCAACGGCCACGGCAAGGGAGAGATTGTCGCCGGCATCCACTACTCCATCGCCAAGCGAACCGCACGGCTGGCCAAACGGGTAGGCATCGGCGAGCGGATCTACTTCGATGGCGGCCCGGCGCTCAACCGGGGCCTGGTAGCTGCCCTGCAGGACGAGCTGCAACGGGAGATCCTGGTCCCCGAGCACCCCCAGACCACCACCGCCTACGGTGCCGCCATCCTGGCGCGCAGCGACTATCTGGCGGAGTACAACTAATCCGCCATGGTACCGATTGAAGAGACAGTGGTGACGCTGCCCATGGCCATTGCCCTGGGTCTGGCCTTCGGCATGAGCTCATGCACCCTGACCTGCCTGCCCTACCTGGCGCCGGTCTTTCTCGCCAGCGACGGCGGTATACGCCAATCCTGGCGTACCCTGCTCCCCTTCTCCCTCGGCCGCCTGACGGTCTACGCTGCCTTCAGCACATTGGCGGGAATAGCGGGACAACTGCTGGACGAGAATGAGATTTCACGCAACGTGCGTTGGGTGATGGGTATTGCCGCCGTGGTGGTCGGCATCGCTTTGCTGTTGCGACGCAGTGCTGGTCAGACCTGCCAGGCAAAGGCCGCGCCTGAGGTGCAGTTAAACCAGTTCGGCTCGACCACGCCACCCCGCCTGCTACTGCCAGGCGGACTCTTTCTCATGGGGGTGGGCATCGCCCTCACACCCTGTGTACCGCTGGGAAGTGTGCTCTATTCCGCCGCCAGCGTAGGCGATGCGCTGCACGGTCTCGCCCTCGGACTCGGCTTTGGCCTGGGCGCCATCACCATCCCCTCACTCTTCTACGGCATAGGTTTCGCCCATCTTGGCAGCAACCTGCGTGAACGTCTGCAGACATGGAGACCCCGTATCGAACGACTCAGCGCCCTCCTGCTCATCCTGGTCGGGGCGCGCAACCTGATTGCCTGAGTCGCCAGGCAGAAATGCAGGGGCTGGGAATTGAGACTGACAGGAATGGCGATTACTTAAGCAAGTATTCGGTGCGGCAAGCCGCACCGCTATTCTTTGACCAACCGGGCACATTTCGCTTAAGCCCGAGTGCTAGCGGATAGTGTTAACAGGCCCTAGGGCTGTGACTTGATCAGCTTGATCCAGTTGGAGCCGGTAGCAGACACCTGCCGCCGCCCCCTGCCTTGCGCCACCGCCGAGTCGTCAGTCTTGGCCTGATGCAGCAAGGACTCATTGTCCTCACCGTCCCGGGGAAACAGGGCGGTGCCAACGCTGACCCGCAACGAAATGCTCTTGCCGTCCACGACCACCGGCATGGTCAATCCCATACGGATCTTCTCCGACAGGGGCACGACCATGCTCTCGTCAGGCATGTTCGGCAGTAGCAGGAGAAACTCACTGCCATCGATGCGTGCCAGGGTGTCGCCCCGGCGAATCTGTTGCTTGAGCCGGGAAGCCAGCGTCTTCAGGCAGACATCTCCCACCGCATGACCGTAACGCTCATTCACCTGCTTGAGATCATCAAGCACGATATTGAGCAGGCAGAGTCCGGTGTTGCTGTGCTTGGCCTGGGTCAAGGCAAAGCTGAGGTAGTCATCGAACAGCACCCGGTTGGGCAGACCTGTGAGCTGATCGTGGAACTCCTGATATTTATTCAGCTCTTCCAGCTTGTTGTAGTGGGTAATGTCGCGGGCGACCCCATAGTTGCCGAAGAAAATCTTTTTGTTGTTATGCACGGAGTAGAGCCGGCGTGACTGCAGTGCTACCAGTACGGTACGGGGCTTGTGTTCCGGCGTCTGTCCCGAGGACTCTTTACACTTGAGGCGCAGCTCAACCTCGGGAAACTGGTCCGGCGTGGTACGCCGCTCTTCGAAGACGTGCTGCATACGCTCCACTTCATCGCCTTCAACGACCATTTTCCAGTGCATACCCAACAGCTCCTGCTTGGAATAGCCCGTGACCTTGCTGAAGACGTTGTTGACCATACGGAAGCAGCCCTTGGTGTCCAGAACAAAGAGCAGATTGGGCGCAATATCGAACATCAGGCGATGCAGGCTGTTCTTGGTTTCCAGCTTGCGTTTCAGGCGATCGACCTTGAGCTCTGTGGCTCGATTTTTCAGACTTTCATCGATGGCTTTCAGGAGCGCCACCGGAGCTACCGGTTTGCGGATGAAATTGTCGGCGCCCTTCTTGAGGGATTTGATGGCGTCATCCATGGAGGGATCGCCGGAGATGGCGATGACCCGGGTCTTGAGTTTGCGCTTGCGAATAAAGTCCATCACCTTGTGGCCATCGGCCACCGGCATGTGGAGGTCAAGCAGAACCAGGTCTATGGGCTTGGTCACCAGAATACCGGCCGCCTTGGAACCGTCGCATGCGGTCTCAACCTCGTAGCCCCAGCGATCGACCATCGTGGCCAGGCTATCGGCATGCCGCGTTTCGTCATCGACAATCAGTATGCGGCCCTTGCTCTTGGCATTTTCCTGAGGCGGTGCTGTTTTATTATCTGCCATGGCGAATCGTTCCGGACTAACAGTCGAATTGGTAGCTAAAAATATAACATGGGAACCGATCACCAAGTGGGAAACGGAGTCCCCAATACCAGAGAACTTCTGAGCAAGTTAGCATAGTAACGAGAAGTGGCGTAGGAACAAGGTAGTAGAAGACCTGATATTGCCTAATCCACCGCCCTATCAGCACCCTGGTGTGTGCGACCGGTGCCTAAGCAGTTCAGGCGCTGTCCGCAGCGCTCATGACCCGGTGTTTAGCGGCGATAAAATCGGTGTGGGAGACATAGAGAAGATCTGACAGTCGCCGGATTACATGCTCCTCATAGCGGTGCAATTTCCCGTCGGCAAAGGCTACGCGCCACAACGACTCGACCAATCCTCGCTTCTGCTGAGCGCTGTAGTGCTGATTGATCAGCCGGGTGAACTGAAAATAGTCGGTGGAGTCCCGGTGTTCCTCTTCAGCCAATGCAATCAGTTCATCCGCGCCCTTGGCATCGAGACCGAACTGCCGTCTGACGATCTCGACGATCACCCGCCGCTCCTGATCGGCCGATTCGAAGTCGGAGACGGCAATCTCGAGCAGCAACGCCGCCACGGCGAGCCGCGCACGCACTGACGGATCAGCTGACGCATCGCTCTGCTCGGGATTCAGGTAGGTATGAAAAAAGTTGTGCAATTTACTAATCATGAATAAAAACCTACTAATGATGCCGACACCAGGCAGTCTATCTAAGCAGACCGGTTTGTACTCCAGATGTTCACTCTCAGGCGCGCTGAATGACCGCTTGTTCCGGTTCAACGGAAATTTCTGCTCTGGCCCTAATGCTACCTAGTTAAGGGCGCTTAGGCTGATATCCAACACCTTATGGTGGGGCTGGGCCCCACCCTACCTCTCGATTCAAGGTGTAGGGTGGGGCCCTGCCCCACCGATAGCAACCTAACTCAGTAGCATTCCACGCCCTGGCCCCTAATGGGTGCAATAGGCGGTCGAGCTGAGGAATTCAGCCACTTTCAGGTGCATGACCGCCTGCTCAGCCAGCAAAAGAGGTGAACCACAAAATATGCATTCTTTACGTTTAGAAACGGGGGGCGCTCCGTACGGTAACAAAATGCTCTGAAAAGTGTTACCCAAGGAAACAAACGTACTGCACTGCACCATTCCGAGACAAGCGATAACCCATTGTTTTATTTGACAATATGCCGTTTCGTGCCTCAATATTGTGCAGTGTGTAACCCTCTCTCGGCGGGAACACAAAACATCGCGTCTGCACGCACAGGGAAGCCAGCATCACATATAACAAGAACAGGAAGTCCTCGATGGCGGCGGGCGAACACACATCAACCTCTTTTCATTACGGCGGAGTGATCATGACATGAACAAAACTGCTGAACAGTACTGGAAAGCCAACATTCGCCTGGTAAGCATCTTACTGGTGATTTGGTTTGTCTGCTCATACCTATTCGGCATCATCCTGGTAGAGCCACTCAATTCCATCAAGATTGGTGGGTTGGGTCTCGGTTTCTGGTTCGCACAGAACGGCTCGATCTATACCTTCCTGGTGCTGATCTATGTATACGCTAAACGCATGAACGCTCTGGATGTCGAGTTCGACGTCCATGAGGATTAATGGGGGATACTGACTCATGGATCTGCAAACTTTGACATATGTGGTAGTGGGCATGACCTTCGCCCTCTACATCGGCATAGCCTTCTGGGCACGTGCCAGCACGACGGGTGAGTTCTACGCCGCCGGGCGTGGCATTCACCCAGTCGCCAACGGTATGGCCACAGCGGCCGACTGGATGTCGGCGGCTTCCTTCATCTCCATGGCGGGCCTGATTGCCTTCAACGGCTACGGCGCATCCGTCTTCCTGATGGGTTGGACTGGCGGTTATGTGCTGCTGGCCCTGCTGCTGGCGCCCTACCTGCGTAAGTTCGGCAAGTTCACCGTGCCTGAATTCATCGGTGACCGCTTCTACTCACGCACAGCCCGCATCGTGGCGGTTGTCTGCCTCATCCTGGCTTCGGTGACCTACGTTATCGGCCAGATGAAGGGTATCGGCGTGGCCTTCTCCCGCTTCCTGCAAGTCGACTACGACCATGGCCTCTACATCGGCATGGGTATCGTCTTCGTCTACGCGGTCATGGGCGGCATGAAGGGCATCACCTACACCCAGATCGCTCAGTACTGCGTACTGATCTTCGCCTATACCGTACCTGCTGTGTTTATCTCCATGCATCTGACCGGCAACCCGATCCCACAGCTGGGTCTCGGCAGCACCATGGCGGATGGCTCCGGCACCTTCATGCTGGACAGACTGGACCAGGTAGTGACGGAACTCGGCTTCAAGGAGTACACGACTCAGGTCATGGGCAGCAAACTCAATATGTTTGTCTACACCCTCTCCCTGATGATCGGTACTGCTGGTCTGCCCCACGTCATCATCCGTTTCTTCACCGTGCCTAAGGTGAAGGACGCCCGTTCCTCCGCAGGTTGGGCGCTGGTCTTCATCGCGATCCTCTACACCACTGCTCCGGCTGTGGGTTCCATGGCTCGTCTGAACCTGATGAACACCATCCAGACCGGTGAGGTCGGCTCCCCGACCGGCAATATCGAGATCGCCAAGGTGCCCCGTTGGATGACCAACTGGGAGAAGACCGGTCTGCTGCAGTGGGAAGACAAGAACGGCGACGGCCGCATTCAGTACTACAACGACAAAAATGCGGACATGGCCGCCAAGGCCGAGTCCTTCGGCTGGAAAGGCAATGAGATGACCAAGGTCGACCGTGACATCATGGTGCTGGCCAACCCGGAAATCGCCAAGCTGCCCAACTGGGTTATCGCGCTGGTGGTTGCCGGTGGTCTCGCTGCCGCTCTGTCGACGGCTGCTGGTCTGTTGCTGGCCATCTCCTCCTCCATCTCGCATGACCTGCTGAAAGGTGTGTTCATGCCGGATATCTCGGAGAAGAGCGAGCTGATGGCGGGTCGTTTCGCCATGGCGGGCGCTATCGCCCTGGCTGGATACTTCGGTCTGCATCCGCCGGATTTCGCCGCTGGTACCGTGGCCATCGCCTTCGGTCTGGCTGCGTCCTCCATCTTCCCGGTGCTGATGATGGGTATCTTCAACAAGCGCATGAACCGTGCGGGCGCCATCTGGGGCATGATCTCAGGTATCAGCGTGACCATGCTCTATGTGTTCCAGCACAAAGGCATCATGTTCATCCCCGGTACCGCCTTCCTGGGTGACATGGGCCCCAACTGGTTCATGGGCATCTCGCCCAACGCCTTTGGTGCTGTCGGTGCCGTGGTCAACTTCGCAGTGGCCATCGTGGTCTCCAAGATGACCGCTCCGCCACCGGATCACATCCAGCACCTGGTGGAAGACATCCGCGTGCCCAAGGGCGCCGGTGCCGCCACCGAGCATTAGTCAATAACAATAAAGCAGTAACTTGTGCCCCGCTTCGGCGGGGCCTTTTTCCTGGGCTCTAAAAAAAGAGTCTCCACGCATTGACCGGGTTTGCTGGCTGATAGCTCCGATCAATCCGTCGAGATTTTTTCGCGACATCCCTGGCAGTCTCAATTCGCGGAAGCCTACTTAGCATACGACTTCATTCGAGTGAACCTATGGAAATCGAACTAGTCGAGATTCGTGATTTTCTGGCTGAGCGCCCCCCCTTCGATGTGCTGCCGGAAGAGCAGCTGAATGAGCTGCCCAAACTTCTCGACATACGCTACCTGAGACGCACCAGCCTGTTCCCGCCCAGTGATAGTGATAGCCCTTATCTCTATATCCTGCGCAGTGGCGCCATTGAGCTGCTCGACGAAGAGGACAATCTGGTGGAGAAGCTCGCTGAGGGCGATATCTATACCACCGATTGTCAGCTGATCGATTTTGGCCGCGCCATACGTGGTGTCGCCACCGAAGACACCCTGCTCTATCAGCTGCCCTGCAAACACCTCAGAGCACTACGCCAGGCAGAACCCGCTTTCGATCGCCACTTCACCGACTCCATTCGCGACCGCCTCAAGCAGGCGGTACGCACCCTGCAGGACAACGGTGACACCAGCAGCATTGCGCAGATGACGGTCGAGGTCTCCCATCTGCTGAAAAAGAGCCCCGTGGTGATCGAGATCGACAGTACCATCCGACAAGCGGCCCAGCTGATGAGCGACAAAAACGTCTCCTCGGTGATGCTGATGGATGGCGACCAGTTGGCCGGCATGATCACCGACCGCGATCTGCGCAAACGCTGTGTCGCCTCCGGACTCTCGCCGGAGGAACCGGTCAGCCAGATCATGACCGCCGATCTGGAGACCATCCAGGAGAGCACACTGGCGATCCAGGCGCTGATGACCATGACCCGCCTGCATGTCCACCATCTGCCCGTGATGCGTAACAACCAGGTGGTCGGCATGTTGACCGCCACCGACCTGGCGCGTCACCAGACCACCAACTCCGCTTTCCTCGCCACCGATGTCAGAAAAGCCGAGACCATCGAGGATCTGGCCCGTGTCAGTGAGCGTCTGCCGGAGTTGCAGTTCCAGCTGGCCAACTCCAGTGCCTCAGCGCTGCATATCGGTGATGCCATCGCCAGTATCACCGATGCCCTGACCGTGCGTCTGATCGAGATGGCCGAGGTGGAGATCGGTCCGGCTCCCGTGCCCTATGTCTGGATGTGTGGTGGCTCCCAGGCCCGGCGCGAGCAGACCTCCCACTCCGACCAGGACAATGCGCTGCTGATCTCCGACGAGATGCAGCCGGAGCATGCCGGTTATTTCGAGACCCTGGCCAAGCGGGTCACCGACGGCCTCAACGCCTGCAGCTTTGTCTACTGCCCCGGCGATGCCATGGCATCCAACCCCAAATGGCGCCAGACCCTGAGCGCCTGGCGCAAATACTTCAACACCTGGATCAACAAACCCGATCCCATGGCGTTGATGCTCTCCAGCATCTTCTTCGATCTACGGCCGGTACATGGGGAAAAAGAGCTGTTTTATGAACTGCAGGGCGACATCCTCGACAAGAGCCGGGGCAACGGCATCTTCACCGCCTACATGGCGGCCAACGCCCTGCAACACCGCCCGCCACTCGGGTTTTTCCGCAACTTTGTGCTGATCCACGACGGCGAACACGACGACACCTTCGATATCAAGCATCGCGGCATCGTGCCGATCACCGACATCGCCAGAGTTTTTGCCCTCAGCCAGGGACTGAAGCCGGTCAACACCACCGAACGGCTGGAAGCGGCAGCGGAAACGCCGATTCTCAGCCGCGAGATGGGCGAAAACCTGGTCGACGCCCTGGAGTTCATCGCCAGTATGCGCATCAACCACCAGGCAGAACAGATACGCAAAGGCGTTGCGGCCGACAACTATCTCTCCCCCGATGAGCTCTCCGATCTGGAGCGGCGCCATCTGAAGGACGCCTTCCGGGTCATCCAGGATATGCAGGATACCCTGGAAAGCCGCTACCAGGGCGGACGTTTTCGTTAACCATGCTGCAACGTTTCTTCAGTCTGGAGACACTGCGCAAACGGGCGCTCGCGAAAAGCACGCCCGGCGCGCTGCATGACTACCTCTCCACCCCGATGCCTTCAAAAAAGACCCAGTGCGACGATCTGGTCATCGTCGCCCTCGATCTGGAGACCACCGGGCTCGACCCGAAAAAAGACAAGATACTCAGTTTTGGCCTGGTTGAGGTCCGGCACATGACCATTAAGCTGGAAACCTCCCGGCATCAACTCATCTCGATCGATGGTCAGATCCCGGAAGAGTCGGCGGTCATTCACCATATCACCGACGACCAGGCCGCCACCGGCATCACTATTGCCGAGGCCCTGCCCGAGTTGCTCACCCGACTGGCCGGCAAAGTCATGCTGGTGCACTATGCCTCGATTGAACAGAATTTTATCAACGCCGCCTGCCAGAAACTCTACGGCGCCCCTTTCGTGATGCCGACCATCGATACCCTGGTGCTGGCACAGCGCCTGTTCGAGCGGCGCAACCACACCATACAGGCAGGCGACCTGCGGCTGTTCAACCTGCGGCCGCGCTACAATCTGCCCAACTATAAGGCCCACAACGCCTTAAGTGACGCACTGGCTACCGCAGAACTCTTCCTCGCCATGGCGGCGGAGATGGTACCGCGACCGAGGCAATGTCAGCTCAGCCGTTTCCTTACCCGCTGACAGGCAATAGAATGGTATTTTTATTCGATAATAATCGATTTGTTTCATCTGGCAGGCTATTGAAAAACCACCAAGATCTTGCAGATTCATGCATGGAACTGTTATTTATCGGGAACCCTAGTGTTTCCGCCGCCTAATAACTATCAACAACACCGTTGAGGAGCATCCTATGTCCGACATCAAGGTTTACCCCGTTCCCGCCGACTTTGCGGCACAGGCCAACATCAATGACGCGCAGTATCAGGCCATGTACCAGCAGTCCGTTGATGATCCAGAAGGCTTCTGGGCTGAACAGGCCGATCAGTACATCACCTGGTTCAAGAAATGGGACAAAGTGCTCGACTGGAGCTTCGACAAGGACGATCTGCACATCAACTGGTTCAAGGGCGCCAAGCTGAATGTCGCCTACAACTGCCTGGATAAGCATCTGGAGACCCGAGGCGACCAGACCGCCATCATCTGGGAGGGCGACAGCCCCGACGAGGACCGCAAAATCACCTACCGCGAGCTGCACGCTGAGGTGAGCAAATTCGCCAATGTGTTGAAGTCACGCGGTGTAAAGAAGGGGGACCGGGTATCTCTCTATATGCCGATGATTCCTGAAGCCGCTGTCGCCATGCTGGCCTGTACCCGCATCGGCGCGGTCCACTCCATTGTCTTCGGCGGTTTCTCGCCGGATGCCCTGCGCGACCGCATCCTCGACTCCGACTGCCAGGTGGTGATCACCTCCGACCAGTCCATGCGCGGCGGCAAGAAGGTCCCGCTGAAGGCCAATGCCGACAAGGCTGTTGCCCAATGCCCCAATGTCCACACCTGCCTTGTCGTCAAGCGCGGCGGTGATCCCGTAGAGTGGGATGACCAGCGCGATGTCTGGTATCACGAAGCGATGGCCGACGCCTCCGCTGACTGCCCGGCCGAAGAGATGGACGCTGACGATCCCCTGTTCATCCTCTACACCTCCGGCTCCACCGGCAAACCCAAGGGCGTGCTGCATACCACCGGCGGCTACCTGCTGCAGGCGGCCATGACCCACAAGCTGGTCTTCGACTACAAGGATGGCGAGGTCTACTGGTGCACCGCCGACGTCGGCTGGGTTACCGGCCACACCTATATCGTCTATGGCCCGCTCAACAACGGCGCCATCACCCTGATGTTCGAAGGCATTCCCACTTATCCGGACATCTCCCGCTTCTGGCAGGTCTGCGACAAGCACAACGTGGCCACCTTCTACACGGCCCCCACCGCTATCCGCTCCCTCATGGGTGCCGGTGAAGAGCCGGTGAAGAAGACCACCCGCAAGAGCCTGCGCCTGCTCGGCACCGTCGGTGAGCCGATCAATCCCGAAGCCTGGGAGTGGTACTACCGCGTGGTCGGCGACGAGCGCTGCCCCATCGTCGACACCTGGTGGCAGACCGAGACCGGCGCTCATATGCTGACCCCGCTACCCGGCGCTACCCCGCTGAAACCCGGTTCCGCCACCCACCCCTTCTTCGGCGTACAACCGGTACTGCTCGATGATCAGGGCGTGGAGATCGACGGCAACCCGGCCGAAGGCAACCTCGCCATCAAGCATCCCTGGCCCTCCATGATGCGAACCGTTTACGGCGATCATAAGCGTTTCTTCGAAACCTACTTCGCCATGTACCCCGGCTACTACTTCACCGGTGACGGCGCGCGGCGTGACGAAGATGGCTACTACTGGATCACCGGCCGCGTGGACGACGTACTCAACGTCTCCGGACACCGTCTCGGTACCGCTGAGATCGAGTCGGCCCTGGTGCTGCACGACACAGTGGCTGAAGCCGCAGTGGTCGGCTACCCGCATGACCTCACCGGTCAGGGCATCTACGCCTACGTCACGCTGATGGCAGGTATCGAAGGTACCGATGAGCTGAAGGCGGAACTGGTCAAGCTGGTGCGTACCGAGATCGGTCCCATCGCCAAGGTCAACATCATCCAGTGGGCGCCTGGCCTGCCGAAGACCCGCTCGGGTAAGATCATGCGGCGTATTCTGCGCAAGATCGCCGCCAACGAAGTGGACGCCCTCGGCGACACCTCTACCCTGGCCGATCCCAGCGTGGTCGACAACCTGATTGGCAATCGGGAAAACAAGTAACCCGGCACGGGTTACAAGACACGAAGGGACGGATAGCCCGTGCGACCCGTCCCAGACCCCATCCCGTCATGCCGGCGTCAGCCGGCATGACGGTGCAGTTTTGATTTAATGCGCTGAAACAAAAGCGCAGGCAGACACCCGCAAACCATGAATCTCAAACTCAACCCGCTCTATAAACGCCTGTTGGCCTTCATCATCGTCATCGGCCCGATCTACTGGCTCATCTTCACGGAAGACGGCCAGCGCCGCACCGACTCGGTGGTGTTGTATCTGTGGGGAGAGGATGAGATCAAATTCAATCTGGATGCGCTTGACGACCGCTTTACCGAAAGCGAACTACGCAAGGTCTTCCCCGATATCGACTGGAAGTGCCAGGACGTCGACAACGATTTCGGTAACCGCCTGTGTGCCGCGAAGATTGGTGTCTACAACGGCATTCCATCCCATTACATCGCCATCTTTTTTCATGACCAGTGGGTCAGTGGCGTCAAGATCAGCTATCGAAGGAACTACCACAACCAGGTGATTCAGCAATTACTGCAGCAAATGGGAGAACCGGTACAGGAGACCGCCGATGACCCATCCGCCAACAACGGCGAAGTGCTGCTGCGCTGGGATACCGGGCGGGGAAATGTACTCCTGAAGCAGGTATTGAAAGAGAAAGAGGAGCCGGTGCTGCTCTGGCTCCGCTATCCCAGTTCATAACGTGTTCGCTTCAAGCCGCCTGTAACGCGCCAGTTTTCATTTCACCGGCCAACGCCTGATAGGTGATAATCCAGGCCTGCCTGACCTCATCGGTGAAGGCATCGCCAAGACCCTTTTCCAGGGTCCATAGCAAGGCGCCCGCCACCTTGTCGTAGTCCGCTTCCTGCACACCGTATTCCGCATGGCGCTTGCCTGATTCCCGGATCGCGGGTAGCAGAGGCTCCAGGTTGTCGAGGCTATTGACCGCCAGGCCGATCATGGCCATCAATTTCCGCCCCTGCTCATCCATGTCGCCCTTGAAGTAGGCTCTAACCTCGGGATGGAGCTCAAACAGCCGGCCATAAAACAGGGCCGCCGCCTTGTCGGCTATCGGCTCCACTTTGGCCCAGCTCGACTTCACATGGTTGATCTCTTCGGGTGTCATCACTCTACTCCTGCTATCGCTTACAATATTTGCTCCTCTCCATGGGTATTCGGGCCGGCAAATCCCGTCCTGGTCTCCGGATTCACGCCATTATCTGATGACCCCAAGGGATCACTGACACGATTTTCAGGTTACGGCGTTTGCTGTACTCACGGGTTTATATCTTCCCCCCTCTCCCTGGCCCTCTCCCGCCAGGGGAGAGGGAATGTGCTGTTCGCATCACTGCCAGCTTCCAGTCGGGTCGGGCAAACAAGCTATCCGGTCACCTCCGCACCCGATCCTTGCGTCCCCTCTCCCCTTGCGGGAGAGGGCCAGGGAGAGGGGGAATAACAAACGGCGCAAAGCGCAACCAATGCTCTCCGCTAAGCCGTCTGCGGCAAATGTTGCTGGATCAGGTGTTTGATCTCCGACAGACAGGAACCGCAGTTGGTGCCCGCCTTGAGCGCCTCGCCGATAGCCTCGGGGGTCTGCAGTCCCTGCTGCCGAATACCGTGAATCAGGGTATTCACACCGACACCGAAGCAGGCACAGACGGTCTTTCCCGCATCCTCCCCGGCATTGCCCGGGGCGCCGGCCAGCAGGCGCAGACGCTCCTGCTGTGAAAGCCTGGGTTTGCTAAACAGCCGCACCAGCCAGTCGCGCTTGGGTAGCCGATGGTCGGGGCCGATGAAAAGACAGCTCTGCAACTCGCCATCGGCCACGCTGACACCCCGGTACTGACCACCCGCGCTATCCATAAACTCTGCCCACTGAGCGGCATCGCTGGCGGAACTGAGCAGTTCACGGGCTACCGCCGACCAATCCTCAGCTGCCGCCTCACCGGCCAGTTCATAGTGCCAAAGCCCGTCGCGCTTGGCCTTGGCCCAGTAGCTGGCCTGCGCCAGTTTCACGCGCTCCCGGGTCAGCAGAAAACCGTGCCAGGCGGGCCGATAGGCATGCAGGGAGACAGGCGTATGCTTGAACTCGGGTTGACCGGAGACCGGATCGAGTACCGGATTCACCAGACAGTCCACTACCGCATGGCTGGCAAACTGATCGTTCCAGTGCATCGGCACAAACAACTGGCCCGGCGACTGGCGTTCGCTCAGCCGCGCGCGAACCACAACTTCGCCCCAACGGCTGGTGATGTTGACCAGCTCGCCCTCGGCCACATCGTAACGCTGTGCATCGTGCGGATGGATCTCGGCGAAAGGCTCGTTGTCATGGCCGAACAGACGGCCCGATTTGCCGGTGCGGGTCATGGTATGCCACTGGTCGCGCACGCGGCCGGTGTTGAGCACCAGTGGATAGTCGTCCGACACGGCATTGCCCGGCGGCCTCGGTGTCACGGCGAGGAATTGGGCGCGGCCGGAGGGGGTGAAGAAGCGGCCATCGCCGAATAGCCGTGCGGTGCCTTCGCGCCGCCCCGGCGGAACCGGCCACTGTACCGGTTGCAGGCGGTCGTAGTCTGTCGGGGAGAGTTCCTTCAGAGCAGAGATATCGAAATCCCTCTCTCCCTCGTTTTCGAAACCGGAAAGTGCGGCATACTCGCAGAAGATCTGATGCGGTCCCGCATAGCCGAAACCCGGATAGCCCATCCGCTGCGCCACCTGGCTGACGATCCACCAGTCGGCCCGGCTCTCACCAGCCGGTTCGAGAAAGCGGCTCTGACGGCTGATAGCGCGCTCCGAACTGGTAACCGTGCCCTCCTTCTCTCCCCAGCCCTGTGCCGGCAGCAGTACATCCGCATAGGCACTGGTATCGGTTTCGCGGACGCTGTCGGAGACCACCAGAAATTCGCAACTTTCCAATGCCCGCCGGACCTGGTTGGCATCGGCGACGCTGACCGCGGGATTGGTCGCCATCACCCACAGCGCCTTGATCCTGCCCGCCTCCACCGCGTGGAACAGATCCACCGCTTTGAGGCCCGGTTGCTCGGTCAGATGCTCAGTCTGCCAGAAACGTCCCACCAGGGAGCGATGCTGCGGATTCTCGATCTCCATGTGACAGGCGAGCTGGTTGGAGAGCGCCCCCACCTCACGGCCGCCCATCGCATTGGGTTGGCCGGTGATGGAGAAGGGTCCCATACCCGGGCGTCCCAGGCGTCCGGTGAAGAGATGGCAATTGATAATGGCATTGACCTTATCCGTGCCGCTGGAGGTCTGATTGATGCCCTGGGAGTAGAGGGTCACCACCCGCTCCGTCATCAGGAACCAGCGGTAGAGGGTGAGCAGACTCTCCACTGGCAGCGCGCAATGCTCGGCGACGGCGGTCACCGATGGCGCATGCCATCGCGCCATCGGCAGAGCGGTTTGCAGACCCTGCGTATGTTGCTGCACGAAGTCATCGTCCCTTGCCCGGTTGTCGTCAAGAAAGGTCAGCAGCCCGTTGAACAGGGTGCTGTCGCTGCCGGGACGCAGTGGCAGATGGAGATCGGCGATCTCGCAAGTTGCCGTCTCACGCGGATCGATCACCACCACACGCAGGGCCGGATTGCGCTCCTTGGCCTTGACGATACGGCGGTAGAGCACCGGGTGACACCAGGCAGTGTTGGAACCGGTAAGCAGGATCAGCTCCGCCTGCTCGAAGTCGTCATAACACCCCGGCACGGTGTCGGCGCCGAAGGCCCGCTTGTGACCGGCAACGGAAGAGGACATGCAGAGTCGGGAGTTGGTGTCGATATTGCCGGAGCCGATGAAACCTTTCATCAGCTTGTTGGCCACGTAATAGTCCTCGGTCAACAGCTGGCCGGAGACATAGAAGGCGACCGCGTCAGGCCCATGCTCATCGATCACCTGACGGAACCGGCCAGCCACCCGGTCGAGGGCCTGCTCCCAAGCCACGGCCTCGCCGTCGACCATCGGGGTCAGCAATCTGCCGTCGAGATCCAGTGTTTCGTTGAGCGCGGTGCCTTTGGAGCAGAGTCGTCCCTGGTTGGAGGGATGCGCCGGGTCGCCCTTGATCAGCCATTGCCCTTCGCCATCCCGCTCCACCAACAACCCGCAACCGACGCCACAGTAGGGGCAGGTGCTTTTCACCGGTTCATGCTTGGGTACAACCAGACTCATCGAATGTATTGCTCGCTTTGTTGCTTCACTTTGTACCGGTGTCTCCTGCAGAGACAACCTCCAGTCAGCGGGGTTATCGGTGCGGCAAGCCGCGCCGGGTTCGTCTTATTGGGTTTCTCGGTGGGGCATGGCCCCACCAATCAGGCCGCCGACTCCACCGAGGCGAGGCTGAGGTAGACCACGCCTTCATCCACTTTGATTTCATAGGTGTTCACACACCCGCTGTCCGGTCCCAGCACCTGGCCGCTCTGCAGGTCGATCTTCCAGTTGTGCAGCGGACAACTCACACTCGCTCCATGCACGATGCCCTGCGACAGCGGACCGCCGCGATGGGGGCAGCGGTCGCGCACGGCAAAGACCTTATCGCTGCCGGTGCGAAAGAGGGCAATCTCCAGGGTTTCGGTCTGCAGCTTGCGCGCACCCAGCCGGGGTATATCCTCAAGTTTTGCTATGGCTATCCAGTCACTCATGATGCAACTCTCATACGGTCGATACGAAGGGGGGTGAATTCGTTGGCCTCTGCCCCGTCAGCGCGCTCCCGCCAGGGATCGATCTGGGCAAACTGCTGGCTCTGTTTGAAACGCTCGAACAGCGCCTGACGACCGGCCTCGTCATCCACCACGCGCTGCTTCACATAACCGAGACTGACCCGCTCCACCCAGGGCGCGGTACGCTCCAGGTAGTGGCCCTCCTCCCGGTAGAGCTGGATGAAGGCACCGCAGTACTCCAGCACCTGGGCTTCGGTCTCCACCTTGCACAGCAGATCGGTCACCCGCACCTTGATGCCGCCGTTGCCGCCGATATGCAACTCGTAACCCGAGTCGACACAGACCACGCCGAAATCCTTGATCGTCGCCTCGGCACAGTTGCGTGGACAACCGGAGACCGCCAGCTTGAACTTGTGCGGCATCCAGGAGCCCCAGGTCAGCTCCTCCAGTTGCACGCCAAGGCCGGTGGAGTCCTGGGTGCCGAAGCGGCACCAGTTCTTGCCGGCGCAGGTTTTCACTGTGCGCAGCGCCTTGCCGTAGGCGTGACCGGAGACGAAACCAGCCGAGGAGAGATCTTTCCATACGGCCGGCAACTGCTCCTTCTTCACGCCAAACAGGTCGATACGCTGGCCGCCCGTCACCTTGATCTCCGGCACCTGGTACTTGTCCGCCACATCGGCGATGGCGCGCAGGTCATTCGCGGTACAGAGTCCGCCGAACATGCGCGGCACCACCGAATAGGTGCCGTCCTTCTGGATATTGCCGTGGGCCCGTTCGTTGATGAAACGGGACTGGGCGTCGTCTCCATACTCGCCGGGCCAGGCCGCCAGCAGATAGTAGTTGAGGGCCGGGCGGCAACTGGCGCAGCCGTCGGGGGTCTTCCAGTTGAGCAGGTCGAACACGGCGGGCATCGACTTCAGCTCCTCCTTGCATATCGCCTGCCGCACCTCGTCGTGGCTGTGCTCGGTGCAGCCGCACAAGGCCTTCCTGCTCGGCGCCGCGGCATAGCCCTCGCCCACGGTGGAGGCGAGCAGCGATTCGACCAGACCGGTGCAGGAGCCGCAGGAGGCGGAGGCCTTGGTGTGCGCCCGCACCTCGTCCAGGGTGAACAACCCCTTGCTGGAGATGGCCTTGACGATGTCACCCTTGCAGACCCCGTTGCAGCCGCAGATCTCGGCGTCGTCAGAAAGCTTGACCACCCGCGTCTCATCGCCGTGGCCGGCGTCGCCCAGGTCGTGCTGGCCGAACAGAATGGTGTTGCGGAAACTGGCGATGTCAGTGCCTTCACGCAGCAGCTGGAAGTACCAGGTGCCGTCCATGGTATCGCCGTACATGACGGCGCCCTTGATGCGGTTGTCGCGGATCACCAGCTTCTTGTAGACCCCCTGCGCCGGGTCCTGCAGCACCAGGGTTTCGTCGCCCTCCCCTTCGTTGAACTCACCGGCGGAGAAGAGATCGATGCCGGTGACCTTCAGCTTGGTGGAGGTCACCGAGCCCTCGTAGCGGCCGAAACCCAGGTGAGCCAGATGATTAGCACAGACTTTCGCCTGCTCGAACAGGGGCGCCACCAGACCGTAGCAGTTCTCCCGGTGCTGCACGCATTCGCCGACGGCATAGATGCGGGGATCGAAACTCTGCATCGTATCGTTGACCACCACGCCCCGCTCACAATGCAGCCCGGCCTGTTTGGCCAGCGTCATATTGGGCCGGATACCGACCGCCATCACCACCAGGTCGGCCGCGATCTCGCTGCCGTCCTTGAAGCGCACGCCGCTGACACGCTCACTGCCTAGAATGGACTCGGTCTGGGCCTCCATCAGAAACCGCAGTCCGCTCTCCTCCAGCGAAGCCTGCAAAAGATTGGCCGCCGGTTTGTCGAGCTGGCGCTCCATCAGCATGTCCATGAGATGAACCACGGTGACGTCCATACCGTTCTTCATCAGACCGTTGGCCGCCTCCAGGCCCAGCAGGCCGCCGCCGATGACCACCGCCTTTTTGTACTGGCGGGCGCTTTCCAGCATGATCTCCACATCGCGGATATCGCGGAAGCCGATCACCCCCGGCAGATCGTGGCCCGGCACCGGAATGATAAACGGGTTGGAGCCGGTAGCCAGCAGCAGACGGTCGTAGGCCAGGCGTTGCCCCGAAGCGGTCTCCACCTGGCGCGCCTTGCGGTCGATCGCCACCACCGGGTCGCCCGTGTGCAGGGCAATACCGTTCTCGGCATACCAGTCGCGGCTGTTGAGCACGATGTCATCGATGGTCTTCTCGCCGGCCAGCACCGGCGAGAGCATGATGCGATTGTAGTTGGGATGGGGCTCGGCACCGAAGACGGTGATGTCATACATCTCCGGCTCCAGCTTCAGCAACTCCTCGATGGTCCGCATACCGGCCATGCCGTTACCGACCAGGATCAGTTTCTGTCTGCTCATTGACTTGCCTCTTCAGTCAGACGCGGTTTCTCCGGCGACTGCGGTTTTGCCGTCGCCAAAGGATTCGCCTCGCGCAATGCATTCAGGGTAAAGGAGAGACTGGCTACCGGCTGTTGCGCCAGATAGTCCAGCGGATCATTCGGATCGAAGATGGCGCCATCGAAGAACCGATCTGCACCCATCGACAACTCTCCCTGCGCCCCCTGGAGGAGCCACCCATCGGCATGGATACCTTCCGTTTTCATCTCCTCGCCGGGTAGATCGACACCCAGGGCCGATGCCGCCTTGCGGAACAGCTCCGGCCGATAGACCTGGCGCGCGATCCTGTTGAGGTCGACCGGCTCGCGCAGCTGTCCCCAGCGCGCCATCTGGGTCAGAAACCAGAGCGCATGGGAGTGCCAGGGAAAGTTGGCGCTGTAACGGCTGAAGACGTTGAAGTCGGCCCGCTCGACGGCATCGGCCTCGCGGGAGAACTGGAAGGTGCCGAGCATCGACTTTTCCAGGATCTCCTTCGGGGCGTTGACGTGGCGGCCCTGACTCAGCAGTTCGCACACCTCCTCCCGGTTCTCCGGCCGGTCGATCCATTCGCAGGCCTTGATGAGTGCGGTGAGCACAGCCTGGTGCGTGTTGGGATTGGCCGCTGCCCAGCTGCTGGTCACGCCGAAGACCTTCTCCGGGTGGTTGTTCCAGATGTCGTAACTCACCGCCAGGGTATGCCCCAGGCCATTGCAGACCGCCAGGGTGTTCCAGGGCTCGCCGACACAGAAGCCGGAGATCACCCCCGCCTGCAGATAGTTGACCATCTGCGGCGGTGGCACTACTGAGAGCTGGATATCCTTGTCGGGGTCGATGCCCGAGGCCGCCAGCCAATAGCGCAGCAGATAGTTGTGGGATGAATAGGGGTAGACGGTCGCGAACATCAGGGGTTTTCCGCCTGCCGCCCGGTTCGTCCTGATGACCTCTTTCAAGGCACGACCGCTGCCGGCCGGGGTATCCAGATCAGCGACACCGGTCGCCACCATGCGTTCATGGATATCTTTCGAAACGGTGATGCCGTTGCCGTTAAGATCGAGGCTCATGGCGGTGATCATCGGCACTGTTCCGCTCACGCCCACCGCGCTGGCCAAGGGCATCGCCGCCAGCATCTGCGCGCCATCGAGCATGCCGATGGCGACCTTGTCGCGGATGTTGGCCCAGGAGTTCTCGCGTGAGAGTTCCACGTTCAATCCCTGCTGGTGAAAAAATCCCTTCTCTTTCGCCACCACCAGTGGCGCGCAGTCGGTCAGCGGGATAAAGCCGAGGTTGAGCTGGGTCTTCTCCAATGTCCTGCCACTGCTGGACTGGGTCGACTGCAGCCAGGCCGAGAGATCGACCACGGTATCGTTCTGCGTCTCTGCCACCGGCTTCGGCTGCTCGTCCTCCGGCAGCTGATGACGCTCGTGGAGGAAACGCACCACTTCGGCGCGGTAGTGGTTGTAGACCGGATTCTCCGCCAGCGCCAGACGGTTGCGCGGTTTCGGCAGATCGATATTGAGAATCTCGCCGACTGTGGCCGAGGGGCCGTTGGTCATCATGATGATACGGTCGGAGAGCAGCACCGCTTCGTCCACATCGTGGGTGATCATGATCACCGTGTTGTTGAGCCTCGACTGGATCTCCATCAGGGAGTCCTGCATGTGGGTGCGGGTCAGGGAGTCCAGCGCGCCGAACGGTTCGTCCATCAACAACACCTTGGGCTCCATGGCCAGAGCGCGGGCGATGCCGACACGCTGCTTCATGCCGCCGGAGATCTCATCCGGTTTGCGATCCAGCGCATGGGACATATGCACCAGCTCCAGATTGTGCAGAGTCCAGCGATGACGCTCTTCCCTGGTTTTGCTCTTCTTGAAAACCTGGTCCACCGCCAGACGGACATTGTCGTAGACTGTCAGCCATGGCAGCAGGGAGTGGTTCTGAAACACCACGGCCCGGTCCGGACCCGGCTCGGTCACTTCCCGCTCCTCCAGGATCACACCACCCTCGGTGGCGTTGAGCAGACCGGCGACGATATTGAGCACGGTCGACTTGCCGCAACCCGAATGGCCGATCAGCGAGATGAACTCACCCTGAGCCACTTTCAGATCCACGTTCTTGAGTACGTTCAGCGGACCGTTGTCGGTCGGAAAGGTGATGCTGACGTGGTCGATGTTGAGGTACCTGTTCATTCTGTTTCACCTGACTTGATTCGGTGCGTTCGGACACACCTGAGTATCTGTCTGTATGTTTTGCGTGATGAGTTTTCAGTGTTGAGTTGTGGTGTTCGCTGCGCTCACGAGTTTATTTTCCCCCTCTCCCTGGCCCTCTCCCGCGAGGGGAGAGGGGACGTTCTGTTCGAGTGTGTCGAGAATTTCCGGTCAGATTGTGGATACAAGCTCTCCGGTTACCTCTTCTCTTCATCCGTGCATTCCCTCTCCCGCGAGGGGAGAGGGGACGTTCTGTTCGAGTGTGTCGAGAACTTCCGGTCAGATTGCGGATACAAGCTCTCCGGTTACCTCTTCTCTTCATCCGTGCATCCCCTCTCCCCCCGCGGGAGAGGGCCAGGGAGAGGGGGGAAAGAAAACAACCTGAGCGAAGCGAACTCATCAACTCACAACCCGAAGTGCAGCGCACTAGCGCAGCACCGCATTCTTGTCCCAGCTGAACATCCGCTGCAGTATCAGCATGCCGCGGTCGAGCAGGAAACCGATGAGGCCGATCACCAGTACCGCGACCATGATGCGCGCCAGGGAGTCAGAGCTGCCGTTCTGGAATTCGTCCCAGACAAACTTACCCAGGCCCGGGTTCTGCGCCAGCATCTCGGCCGCGATCAATACCATCCAGCCGATGCCGAGCGAGAGGCGCAGGCCGGTGAAGATCATCGGCATGGCAGACGGCAGGATGATCTTGATCGTCTTGGTGAAGGCGTTGAGCCGCAGCACCCGGCTGACGTTGATCAGATCCTTGTCCACACCGGAGACACCCACGGTCGTGTTGATGATGGTCGGCCACAGACAGCAGAGGGTGACGGTAATGGCCGAGTTGAGAAACGACTTGGAGAACAACGGGTCGTCGCTCGTATAGAGGGCCGAGACCACCATCGTCACCAGCGGCAGCCAGGCCAGCGGCGAGACCGGCTTGAAGAGCTGGATCAGGGGATTGATCGCGGTGTAGAGCGTCGCACTCATGCCGCAGACGATACCGATGGGAATAGCAATCACCGAAGCCACCACAAAGCCGGCCATCACGGTCAGCAGACTGGTAAAAATCTGATCGATGAAGGTCTCTTTGCCAGTGTATTTCCGTGTCTTCATCCGTTCGATGCGATCTTGTGGCTGACCAGCGGCAACCGCCTGGTCGATGCGATCCTGCATGCGGTCATAGAAGGCATCCGCCTTGCCCCGCTCCGCTTTGTGTTCGCCGTAGAGTGCCTGAGTCTGCTCCCAGACCTTGGCCGGCCCCGGCAGGACGCCAAGCGAGGTCTCCACATTCTTCGCGCCCACGCTCCAGAGTCCGAGAAAAATCACCAGAGCAATGATCGGTACAAGCAGTTGCTTGATCAGCCTGGAAATCGATTTGCTGACCTTTTCGCTGGCCAGGCGCTCAAGCAACATATTGAGCCGCGGCAGGTTAAAGGTCTTGGATGTCATCTCTATCGCCATCTTGTTATTCCTGGTCTGCTATCAGACATAACGCACTGTTCGTTTATTCAGAAAATCTTCGTTTCTTCGTTTCATTCGACGGCTTGCATCGGTCGCTGCAGACTGGACTTTGCATTTGTTCAGCCCGGCCTGCAGCGATCTCACAAAGGCCTTCACGAATCAGAGTTGCTCGTCACCCTTCAAGCCAATCGTTAAGCTGTCGATGTACGCATTGGGCTTGGTACCGTCGAAGGTGATGTCATCGATGAACTCGGTCTGCGGTGCGCGATAGCCGGTCTCGGTCTTGAAATCGGGGAACTCGTCAGCAGACACCTTGCCTTCGGCGATCAACTCTTCAGCCGCCGTTTGATAGATGTCCGGGCGATAGACGCTCTTGGCGATCTTGTCGTACCAGCTATCCGGCTTCTGCTCCGCGATCTGGCCCCAGCGACGCATCTGCGTCAGGTACCAGACGGCATCCGAGTAGTAGGGATAGGTGGCGTTGTAGCGGAAGAAGACATTGAAGTCGGGCACCGCACGCTTGTCTCTCTTCTCGTACTCGAAGGTGCCGGTCATGGAGTTGGCGATTACCTCATAGTCAGCACCAACATAATTGGGCTGAGAGAGAATCTTCACCGCCTCGGGCCGATTGGCATTATCGTTTTCATCCAGCCACTTGCCGGCGCGTATCAGGGCCTTGACCACCCGCACAGTGGTATTCGGATATTTCTCGGTGAACTCCTTGGTCATACCGAAAACCTTCTCCGGATTGTCCTTCCAGATCTCGTAGTCGGTGATCACCGGTACGCCGATACCCTTGAACACCGCTTGCTGGTTCCACGGCTCGCCCACGCAATAGCCATAGATGGTGCCCGCCTCCAGGGTGGCGGGC
>JARRNY010000005.1:0-43292 GCA_037384445.1 Candidatus Thiodiazotropha sp. | reverse complement strand
CAAATCTGCTGCATCCAGTGACAATGAGGTGATTGAGGAGGCTGTGAAATATACGAGAAGCAAACCCGACAATATTTCTCCGTAAATGTATCAGAACTGACTGATTCCTATGAGGATATCTATCTATTTCCCTGACACTGAGAAAAGCTGCCTTGCTTAGATCAGCCGTTTTTATCTGCTCCATAACGGAAGACATCCCTGTGACAGTGGTAAAAGTGAAGTGACTTCTTTTTAGAACATCTGGCTAATAATCGCAAGATTTCCTCGGCAACACAGTGGCTAGCTATCAGTGCCTTGGTAATTTATTTCTCAAGTATCCTTGAGAGGCCCTGATGATAGATCGGTCTATACAAACGACCAAGGCACTTGCCGGGTGTACGGCGTGACAAAGAAATTAAAACTGCTGATTGTTATTAGACCCGCGAACAAACTCTTCATTCGCATAATGTGAGGTGCCGAAATACGGCTCACGGAGTGCGTCAGAATGAGGCTCAATGATTTGGATTTTGAATATCATTAATATTAGCTTACGTGCTCACATGGGCAGACTTACAAGTTGATTTTAGCCTCTTCATTACCTTGTTACCTCTCGCTGTGACAGCAGTGGCTCTGGCCACTTAAAGCGGGTGTTGTGGGCGTGCGTGCAAGGTAACAGTATCTTGAAAACCTACCAGCGACTCGACCTGGCTGGCAGACAGAATACCCATGAACTAGCGAAGATGCTGATCGATAATTTCTTGGCGGGATTCGGAAAATAGACTGATTATCGCTGGCAAACATTACAAGAGAGTGGGCCAGGTGGCCGAATGTAACGTATGGCTAAGAGCATTCCTGGGGGCGGGTGGGGCAAAGCCCCACCCTGATGATGATTCGCTGGAGAGGCCTGCCCCAGGAAGGTCGCGGAACCTTCGGGATCAGCCGTACCGGCTCAGAGCTTCTTGCTGTTTCAGCATGCGGTCGGTGGCCATGCGCGAGAGCACGGTGCCGTCGCCGGTGGTGCCGTGACAGGCCTGACAGTTGAGGCCACCGGAGGTGCGCGCCTCCTTGTGCGACTTGTTCCAACGGTAGGAGCCCACCGCGTGCATGCCGTGGGGACCGTTCATGGTCAGCTCAAAATCGCCACTGTCCTCGAAAGTGCTCTGGTCATGGCAGGTATCGCACTCGATGATGGTACCGGCATGGCCCTGTAGCTGGTTCGATGCCACGTTGTCGTTGGCGGCACCCAGCGGGTTGGGGAAGATGGCATGGGTGGAGCCGTGACAGGCCTGGCACATCAGTCCGCCATGGCCCTTGCTCAGCCGGTAGAGGGGCTCGTTCTCGGCGAAGCGGGAGTCCGGCGCCTCGTGCGCCAACGCCAGTTCGGTGCCGTCAGGGTTACCACCGGCATCCTTGCCCGGGGTCAGGTTGTAGGCCTGCAGCAGGCGGATGCCGTCATCGGCGACGATGGCGCCGGCCGGATGGTTCGGACTCACGGCATCACCGGTATGACAACTCTGGCAACCCGGCTCGCTGGCCCAGGGTACCCGCTTGTTGAGGTTGGCGCCGTCAGGCCAGGGGGTGCCGGCCAGGTTCTCGGAGAAGTCGTTACCCACATGTCGCGCTTGACCGTGGCAGTCCTGACAGACCACGCCACCGGCAGCCATGGCGCCGCGCAGGCACTGGGTGCGCTTGCCGGGATGGCAGGAGTAGCAGGTCTTGTTCAACACATACTCGGTGACGGTCTGGAACTCATCCGTGGCATCGGCATAGTGATCCACCGCCCGGGCCTGGCGCAGGGGATCGTTCGCCGCCGGCATGTCGGGGAAGAGATTGTTGGTCACCGGGTCGAACGGCTGGCTCGGATCGGCCGGGAGCTCGCCATGGTGGCCATGCATGGCCCGCGACATGGTGATGTGGCCGGTCTGGTCCACCTCGCCGGCACTCATCGGTCCCAGCTGGGCCAGATCGAGCGCCGGAGTGTAGTGACAGGTGGCGCACTGGATCGGACGCGAGGCGTCCAGGTCGGTGCCGTGCTTTTTGTCGTGCAGGCGCAGGATGTTGATCTTGGCGGTGTTGAGCAGCAGCTGCAGCTCGGTCTCGCCCGGAGGCATGACACCATCCGCATCGCCGTCGATGCTCATGATCTTCCAGTCGGCGGTACGCGCCAGCGCGGTGCCGTCGCACTCGAAACCGGGGCTGATACTGACCGAAGCGCAATCGAGCGCAGAGGCATGACAGGTCTGGCAGTCCGCCTCGGAGGCCACCGGCAATACGATATCGGTGGAGGCGAGCTGATCCTGAGAGCTGCGCTCGATGGCCTCCACCCGCACCAGCGGATAGGCATTGGAGCGGCCCTGGTCATCCACCGGCATCATCGGGATACCGTCCGCCGCGAACCAGTTGACGTCGTGGATCAGACCGCCCAATCCGACGCCGCCCAGCAGTTCGCTGAAGAAGTTGATGTCGGTATCGAAGCGGTTGAACTTCTGCGGCTGGTTGTCGGAGAAGGGCGCGAACAGCCCCGGCATGGTCTGCTGCACCATCTGACAGGCCTGGCGGGTGGTGGAAGCATCCGCAGTACCGTCCAGATAACCGATCAGGCAGTTACGCAGCAGATGGCTGTCGGGCACCGGTAGCCCCACATCCTGGGTGTCGATATCGGTCGGCAGCAGCAGGCCGAAGAAGAGCGGGGCATAGGTGTCGTAACCGAAGGTACGGCCATCCATGTCGGGATCGCCCCAGAAGTTGGACTTGAAGACCGGTGACACCGGGTCGTTCGACAGTGCCGGGTCGTTGGCGCTGGAGGCGGCCGAGTAGAAGAGATCGATGTTGGCGTCGTCCATCAACTGCGGCCGGCCGTTGCCGACACCGCGTTTCACCACCTGCGCATGCACCACGTTGAAGGGGGGCAGGATACTGAAGACCTGATAGTCCAGATCGGCACAGTGCATACCCAGATCATTGGCGGCCAGCACTTTGTAAGCGCTGGAACTTGCCATAGGCCGCTCCGCGACCGGCGAGGCGGGCAGCAGGGTGTTGGCGCTGGTGGAGTTGATCGAGACCGGATCGCCACTGGGCGGTGGCGTCACGTCATTCACGGTGATACTCACGCTGGCCGTGTTGGAGAAGGCGCCCTGATCATCGGCTATCCGATAATCGAAACCGTCGCCGCCGACAAAGCCGCCATTCGGATCGTAGATCACACTGCCGTCACCGTTGTCGGACAGGGTCCCGTTGGCGGGGCCGCTGACGATCTCCAGGGTGGCGGGGGCGAGCGTCCCGTCCGGGTCGCTGTCGTTGGCCAGCAGATTGATCACCACCGGCAAGTTCACATCGGTCTGGGCGCTGTCGTCAACCGCAGTAGGCGGTGCGTTGACCGCCACTGCACTGACCGTAATGGTCACACTGGCCGCATTGGAGAAGGCCCCCTGGTCATCGGCCACCCGGTAGTCGAAGCCGTCGTTGCCGACAAAGCCACTGTTAGGGGTGTAGGTGACACTGCCTGAGAATCTCCAGGGTGGCGGGGGCCAGACTGCCATCGGGATCGCTGTCGTTGGCCAGCAGATTGATGGTCACCGGCTGGTCCTCGTTGGTCTGGGCGCTGTCGTCAACCGCTGTCGGCGGTTGATTGACGACCACGGTCCCGTCACAGTCGGCGGGCGCGCCGGTCACATCGGCCGTGGCTTGATTCACGCCGTCGCTGGCGCTGATCCGGCAGGGTACCGGCTGCGGGCCATTCACATCGAGTTCCCACTGCCCGCGCTGGTTGCTGCTGGTGGTCCAGGCCTGGCTGATGGCGGGATTGGCATTGCTCACCGTAACTTGGGTGCGCCTTGCTGCACGATCGCCCTTGACGCTGAGCACGCCATCATAGGAGGCGCTGATAATGCGCAGTGTTTCTGGCGGTTTGCCCTTATCTCCCTTGGGTGCGGCCTGGGCAGTGATGACGAAGCTGAATGTCAGCAGTATGAACAGCACGAGAAAACGCGCCGTGGTCGATGCGGAGATTGGGGTCATGTCGGGCCTCTACGGTATCAATAGTTGCTGGGCAAGCTTTGGACCTGCCCTGGCCCGTCTGATATTCCAATATTTTCATCCAGTATAGACAGCGCCAACAATGCCGTTTGGGGAAGTTATCCCAGTTCGGGAAATGGGTTCCCAGACATGAAAGATTTGTGACAACAATCACCTTCCTCCGCAGAATAGCGAAATAATTCACCGCAGCAACAATGACTTGGGAATTAATTTCGCCTTGGTCCCATAACGTCCAAACGTCGTCTGATGACATAGAGTCAAACTCGAATGCTATTCAGTTAAAGATGTTTGGGATGATATCCAGCGCCATTGGGTGGGGCAGGGCACTACTCTACGTGTGGTCCGGAGTGTAGGGTGGCGCCTGCCCCACCGATAGTTGCTTAAGTCAGTGCCATTCGGTTCTGCCCTGTTGACTTTATAGCCGACACGTTATTTGAATCACGCTTTAATCAGATATTGGGAAAAAGCCTATGGACGACATTGATAAGACTCTAGATGAAATGGTTGGCCATCTACTTGCATACAGAGAAATTGAGTTTCTGGATCTGGTTCAATGCGTATGGCGACGGAGTTGGCCATTGGTTTCGGTATGTGAACCTCGAGATACAGATCCGTTACACAGAGCATTAAAGGCCTGCTTGGTGGAAAGGATGGTAGAGCTATGGTCCGCCCCTCCTAAGAACAGTCCTGAATCTATACCTTCATGGTGCGAAACTGTTCCTCCTGTTAAAGAACATTTTTCAGTGATAAAGCCTGATGATCAAGCGCTCTGGTCATCTGAACCTGGAAATGAGATTTTTGAAAAACGTAATATCTTTGCCCCGAAAGAATTCATGTTTTTTTATGAGCACTATCAACATCATCGACATAGAAACCAGCGGTCTGAATGTTGATTCCTATCCAATAAAGATTGCTGGAATCGTCGAGCGCGGATTCAATCGCTAGAGCACGAGCCGTTGCTCAGCGTATGAGCAGTCTTCACATGAGCGCGCAGTCGCTGCTCTGCAGCCGATACATCTACAATGTAGCCAGCGTTGAGGGAGAATATCGCTATCAACAAAACAAAAATAGAAGCCTTTTCTCTTCTGTTGCTGGGTTGGGGAAGTAGAGCGAGATCGTCTCTCTACCTCGGTCAAGAATCGTCTGGGTGCTATCTCAACACTCTTCCTTCTCCCTGAGAAGGTAGCAGAGGAGATTGATGACATTCTCACAGGCAAGGAACCGGTGTTAACCGGTCCTGAGAAAGCCAACGACGCTCTAAATTTTCTCTTGTTCCACGTTTGGGCATTCAGGTTGAGTGTAGTAATCACTAATGCTGTCATGCGCTGCAATCATTACGTAGTCAAACACCCAATGGCCATTCTCTTTAATGTAATAGAGAGAAAATGACTTTATTCTGTCGATACCATCCAGGCCATTAATCGTTAAGCATCCTGTTTCGCCTTCAATTATCTCGAAATGAGAGTGTTCTGTTTTGATTTTTATTCGCCAAGTTCTTCCAGAAAGGTGTAATAAATTCAGGTGGAATATTTTTATCGGCCTCGTTTATAGTCTCCAGATATTCTTCAGATACTTTTGTTTTTAAAGCGGACTCGTAGTCAGAGGCGATCAATGCTTTGTATTCCTGATATTGCGTATAAAGAATTTCACTAGAGTGATGGTCTGTAGAAGCGCAAGAAGTCATCGCAAGTGTTAAAATGACCGACCAGGTTTTCATGTGTCACTCCCTAGTGAAATGCGCGTTGTAGCTTTTGCTCAATTTCAGCATCACGTCCATCCAAGAAACGAGCAGCGTTACACAAGAAAGGTGTAACCATGCTTTCCTGCCTGTGGCTTGAATGAGATGCTGAGAGAGATCAGAGAAGAATGCTGAGAGGGGAATAATTGAAATGGAATCATTTTGTCCAGCATCCTTTCTGGTTTCTTCATCTTGCATGAACTAACTGCACATCCTATGTGCAGGTGAAAACCTACGCAAAACTATAAAAAAGTGCAATTAATTGGGCGCGGTTCACTGGCGCCTTGTGAAAACGAGTTGCTTCGCTCAAGTTAAACGGGGATAGGGCATCGGGAATTTGTCACCGCCCCCTTTCTTCTATCTGGACTTGGGCATAACGGGCAACTATTCTTCCTGAAAGACTGATGTCTTCGATACGCTCAGGCTTAGCGCTCCTCGCCAGGAAGTCGGCAGAGGGGCTCGGCATCGCTTCACTTCCCATGGGAGGACGAAATGGTCAGGGAACGACACTCAGCAAATCCAATCATCAGAGAGCGAAAATCCATCCGTTCAAGGATCGGATTGGCGCTCTCCGACGCGCTAATAGCTGCTTTACTGTCGGTACTGCGTCGCATCGGCATCAATCCGCAGCTTCGAGACGAGCCCAACGCTCTGACCATTGAGGTACTCTGCCCGCTGACGATGCGCGTCCGGCGCAATCCAGACAGGTAAAGACGAGTGCATGGTGACGCTATGGCGGCAAAACCACGCATCCTGGTGGTTGATGACGAGCCCTTCTATCTTGATCTGCTCGCCACTACCCTGGCGACCGACTATGACGTCAGTGTGGCGAAAAACGGCGAGCAGGCTTTGCGCCGAGCCCAGGGAATTCATCGGCCGAATCTGATACTGCTTGACGTGGTGATGCCGGAGATGGATGGCTACACGGCGTGCGAAAGACTCAAGAATAATCCCCTGACCCATGAGATTCCGGTCATTTTCCTCACCGTCAAAAGCGATGTAACGGATGAGCTGAAAGGCTTCCAGCTGGGTGCGGTCGACTACATCACCAAGCCCATTAGTATCCCCATTCTGCAGACCCGGGTCAGAACCCAGCTTGCACTGTCTGAACAGAGGATAGCCCTGGAGCATCTGGTAGCCGAGCGTACTGAACAGCTCGAGCGTACCAAGAATGCCGTGGTCTACAGTATGGGTGCGCTGGCCGAGGCACGTGATGAGGAGACGGGCAGCCATATCCTGCGCACCCGTGAGTATGTCAAGGTGCTGGGCAAGGCATTGGCGACAGGCTCGCGATACAGTAAGTCACTCAATGAGCACGATATAGATCTCATCGCTCGGGCCGCGCAACTGCACGATATCGGCAAGGTTGGCGTACCCGACAGAGTGTTGACGAAAAGGGGTGCGCTGAACGACGCGGAGCGCCGGGAGATGGACCAGCATGTGCTCTACGGTCGTGACGCCATCATCAAAGCGGAGCGGGAGGTGGGCGCAACATCCTTTACCGCAGCGGCAAAGGAGATCGCATACAGTCATCACGAAAAATGGGACGGCAGCGGCTATCCCCTGGGTCTTGCCGGCGAAGACATACCACTATCCGCGCGCATGATGGCACTGGCGGATGTCTACGACGCACTGATCTCCCCCCGTTACTACAAACCAGCTCTGCCCCATGCGGAGGCGAAAGCAATGATCACTCAGGCACGCGGCACCCATTTCGATCCCGAACTGGTGGACGCCTTCGAAGCCTGCAGTGCACAGTTTCGTGAAATCTCAGAGCGATATCGTGACCAGTCGGAGAGCACAGAAACCGAGCCGCAGGAATCAACATCTCTGTAGCCATGGCACTGAGCATAGATAGACTCCCGCAACCAGGGCGGGAGTCTGTAGTCTTGACTGAATTACTAAGCGTGCGGGTGAAATATTCGGGCTAGCGCTTATAGACCAGGCAGTTGATACGCGTGAGCAGATCGTTGGGTGGTGTCACCTTCGGATCGTTGAGGTACTCTTCGAATGGCGGAAAGTCGACCGCCTCATAACCGCTCTGGGGCAGCCACTGGCCGAAGAACCAGTCGTAGGGCTTCTCCAATTCGGCATAGGGGCCTTTGAAGACTAGGCTGGCACAGGTGCCACCCGGTATCTCTTTCTCCTGCAAACTATCATTGTCTGTCGGTAACCGGATCTCTTCGCTCAGCGAGATACTGGCGAAGGCGTTCAGCTGTTTCATATCCACGCTCTTGGGATCGTCATAGTAGAGTCCGAAGGAGCGGGTGGTTTCGTTCAGCAGTTGATGGCTGGCGGCATAGATGGCGAGCTTTTCAAAGGCGCGGCCGATCTCCATATAGTCCCCCTGATGGGGGTAGCCGATGAGTCTGACAGGATCGGTTTCGAGAATCTCCACGGTATACATATCACTGTACTCCTTGTTGTCGGGAGGCAGCATAGCTACGAAGGGACCATCGTTGCGGTCATCACGTTCTCTTCGAGCGCTTCGGTAACCTGCCGGAGGCTCGCCGAACTGCTGGGAGAAGGCGCGGCTGAAGGCTTCGGGGCTGCCATAGGTGGCCTCCCGGGCTATGCGTTGAATCGGCTTGGTCGAGCGGATCAGCTCACCAGCCGCACGATGGAGGCGCAACCGTCGAATGCTGGCGTTGAGGGTCTCCTGCGCCAGTTCCCGGTAGATACGGTGGAAATGGTAAGGGGACATATAGGCAACCTCTGCCAGGCGATTGATCGTCAGGTCGGCATCCAGGTGGTCGTAGATATACTCCACCACCCGGATGACCCGCTGTCTGTAACTCTCGGCCGTTGATGCTTTCATGGTCTCACCTCCTGCCAACAAGCCTACGTAAGGCCGTCTGATAATGTTTGCGGATTTTACACCTGCGGCTTCTGTCGGCTCACACCTGACCGCTGGCCGACGGCATCGCCTACTGCCACAAGCTCAGGTAGGGGGGGCAGCACCTGATCGATATAGCGTTCGATCCCGTCCAGGTCGCCGCCCAGCTGGAACCAGATCGGCAGCTCCGCCTTGCACTTTCTACAGTGACCTATCCGGCGTTTCACATAGGTCGCAGCCCTCAATCAGTCGCTCTGCACCTCTTTGATCAGGGCCTCGTCGCTGGCGAACTCCAGATCGATACGCGACCAGGCCAAGGTCTCGCGAAATAGCTCACGCTGACCCGGCTGCAGGATCTTCTCGATGGAACGACCCCGAAGGTAGAGACCACGCTCCTGCTTTGCAATCACATGACGCTTGATTCCAAACATCATTCCTTTCCTCTATTCACTACTATCCAAATATTAATAAAGCGTGGCTATTGTCTGACTCGGCCCCTGTTCGGGGTGTCACTCCGATGTGTTAGGTTTTCCTCATCGTCTCTCTTCTTCTTGGGTCGCCCTTCGAGCTCAACAATCTGTTCAGCCAATTAAATTAAGAGTCGCCCCACGCGCAAGGCGCAGAGAAAAAAGAGAGACGGTGAGAGCATTCTGGTTGGATGGCGTGGTCGAGGCGATCAAACAGACCGCGCTCTCAACCCGGATCCAGGTGGGGCAGACCCTGTTCGATGTAGATGATTTTATCGTAAAGGGACAACTGCTGTGGAACTCAAATCCGCCAGGATGCGCAAACAGGCAGCGGATGCCCACCTGGCTCAGGCGAAAGAACAGTCTGAGCACACCCTTATGCACAGGGAATCAGCGAAACAGAAATACAAAAGCCCCAACCGAAAACGGTTGGGGCTTTGATTGGTGGAGGCGGGCGGATTCGAACCGCCGTCCGCGAGTCCTCTGCCAAAAGTTCTACATGTTTAGTCCTGTCTATTATTTTTAACCGACTACCACCCGACGGACAGGGTGTGTAGCAAGCGATTCCGGTTAGGTTTTAACATCTCTGCCCCAGACAAGCTTTGATGCGATCCTGTGAGATATGACGCCTGAAAACATGGACGCACAAGCACGGCTCCAGTCAGACGGCACCCTACCGGGTATTAAGCGGCGAGTGCGTAGTTGTCGTCGTTGGCAACTATAAGTTTGCAGCTGGATTTACGAGGTGCTCTGCCCCTCGACATGCCCTTCAGGTTTTGCAACCCCCGTCGAAGCCTACGTCGCCCCCATGACGGTCAGGAGAGTAGACACTATACGCGAGGGTTTGGTTCCTGGCTATTGGCGGATTCTCTGCCCGGGGCGAGGCGATTAGCTGTGTTTAAAGAGGCGCTCTTTCTCGCGTTTCCAGTCGCGGTCTTTCTCCGTGGAGCGCTTGTCATGGAGTTTTTTGCCCTTCGCCAAACCGATTTCGAGCTTGGCCATGCCCTTTTTCCAGTACATGGCGGTTGGCACCAGGGTATAGCCCTTGCGCTCCACCAGGCCGATGAGTTTGTTGAGTTCACTCCGGTGAAGCAGCAACTTGCGTGTGCGGGTGGGATCGGGGTGGATGTGGGTCGATGCCGTCGTCAAAGGGACGATATGGGCGCCGAAGAGGAAGGCCTCGCCCTCCTTGATGGTGATGTAGCTCTCCTTGATCTGTACCCGTCCTTCACGCAGGCTTTTGACCTCCCAGCCTTGCAGGGAGATGCCCGCTTCATAGCGCTCCTCGATGAAAAAATCGTGGGAGGCCTTCTTGTTAAGGGCGATTGTGGCGCCGCCTGAGCCTTTTTTCTTGGTGTTCTTTGACATCGGGCTATTCTAATCGCGGTTGGGCCTTCTCACCAGCGCCAACGGCGAATAGCTCGCTTGCTGAGTCACTGGGAGAGAGTGGCTTGAGGTCTTAGCTTGTGAATCGCAAGCAATTTACGGAGAATGAAGCGGCTGGCTTTTCATAGAGATAGATACACGAAGGCGGGGTGCGATGGCGGAGAGACAATCCATACACGGTCAGTGGTCGTCGAGACTGGTGTTCATTCTGGCGGCGACCGGATCGGCGGTGGGACTGGGTAACATCTGGAAGTTTCCCTACATCACCGGTGAAAATGGTGGTGGTGCCTTCGTCCTGGTCTATCTCCTCTGTATCGCCATGGTGGGTATCCCGATCATGATGGCGGAGATCATGTTGGGGCGGCGTGGCCGGCAGAGCCCGATCAACACCATGGCTACCCTGAGTCAGGAAGAGGGCCGTAACCGGGGCTGGTCGCTGATTGGCTGGAGCGGCGTGCTGGCCGGGTTTTTTATCCTCTCTTACTATAGTGTGATTGCCGGCTGGGCCCTGGCCTATGTGGTGCGCGCGGGCGCCAATACGTTCAGTGGCATCGATGCCGCCGGGGTGGAGGCGATGTTCAATGGCCTGGTGGGGGATCCGGAACGGGTTCTGGCCTGGCATACCCTGTTCATGCTGATGAGTATGTTCGTGGTCGCCAAAGGGGTTAAAGCCGGTCTTGAAAAAGCGGTGACCTACCTGATGCCGGCGCTCTTCATCCTGTTGCTGGTATTGGTCGGCTACGCTTTCAATACAGGTTATTTCTTCGAGGGCCTTAAGTTTCTCTTCACGCCGGATTTCCACAAGCTCTTCTACCACTGCGAGGTGGTGGCGGGCCTTGAACAGTGCGAAGTGAGCGGAAGTCCGATACTGGTTGCCCTCGGCCATGCTTTTTTTACCCTCAGTCTCGGCATGGGCGCCATCATGGTGTATGGCTCCTATATGCCCCGGAAGACCTCCATTGCCGGTTCCGCGATTCTGATCGCCGTGCTCGATACCCTGGTGGCGCTGGTGGCGGGGATGGCAATCTTCCCCATCGTTTTTGCCAACGGGTTGCAGCCGGCAGCTGGCCCCGGGCTGATTTTTCAGACCTTGCCGATCGCCTTTGGCGCCATGCCCGGCGGGCACCTTTTCGGCACCCTCTTTTTCCTGCTGCTGGTCTTTGCGGCCTGGAGTTCTGCCATCTCTCTGATCGAGCCGGCGGTTGCCTGGCTGGTGGAGAACCGCAGCATGACCCGCATTCGCGCCGCTGCCTGGATCGGCTTTACCACCTGGATACTGGGTCTGGGGAGCGTCTTTTCATTCAACATCTGGTCGGGCGATGAGTTCAAACTGTTCGGCAGGACCTTCTTTGATCTGCTCGACTTCCTCGCTGCTAATATTATGTTACCGCTCGGTGGCCTGCTGATCGCCATATTCAGTGGCTGGGCCATGAGTGCCGTATCGAGTCGAGATGAGTTTGCTATGGGTGAGAGTGCCTATAAGCTTTGGCGAGGGGTTATTCGTTATGTCTCGCCGTTGGCTGTGGTGTTGGTCTTTCTGCGCGCCATCGGAGTATTCTGAGGATGCCGGTGGTGAACAAGACCGCCCTGGTGCACCATTCGGCAGCAGAGATGTATCGGTTAGTATGTGATTTCGAAGCCTATCCTGAGTTTCTACCCTGGTGCAGCGACAGTCGTCTGCTCTCCCACAGCGAGGAGGAGATTTGCGGTGAACTGGAGGTCTCCAGGGTCGGAATCCGTCAGCGTTTTTCAACCTGTAACCGGTTGCTCAAGAATGAACGGATGGACATCCAGTTGCGTGAGGGGCCTTTTCGAAAGCTGGAGGGGGGATGGCGGTTCCACGCTTTACGCTCGGACGCCTGCAAGGTTGAGCTCGAACTCGATTTTGAATTTGCCGGCAGGCTGATCGATGCTGCATTTGGAAGGGTTTTCAATCAGATCGCAAACACCCTGGTGGATGCCTTCTGCAAACGTGCCGATGAAGTCTACGGCAAGGGTATGAAATGAAATTCGAGGTGGCGTACGGCAGGATGGATGAACAGGCGCTGTTGACGGTTGAAGCGGACTTGCCATTGACCGTTCAGCAGGCAATCGAACGCTCCGGTATTCAACAGCGCTTTCCCGAGATCGACCTGACGGCGTACAAGGTCGGGGTCTTCGGCAAGGCTACCAAGCTCGATACGGTGTTGACAGAGGGCGATCGGGTGGAGATCTATCGACCGCTGATCGCCGATCCGAAGGAAGCACGTAAAAAACGGGCGGCGGAAGGAAAGGTCATGCGCAAGGGTGGAGGAGCGTAAGCGGCACTTACCGGCTGACTAGCCCGATTGTTTCAACCGGCAACGCGATGATCGGTAACGCTTTGTAGTGTGCTGATAGTCCAGGGATATTCAAAAGATATCGTGCGCGAATCGCATTTCCAAGCGGCCGGGTGAAATGTTCGGGCTAGAGCTCCTCGCCAAAGCCTATCGAGCGCCAGAATCGTTCCAGCAGGCCCATGTCACCGTCATAGTCGGGTACGCTGACCAGGATTTCTCGCTTCTCCTGGGCGGTTTCCACATTCTTGGCCGGCTCAATATCACCCTCATAGCGGCTCAATCTGTCGCCATCGAAAAAGACCCTGAAGGGTTTGATCTCCAGCGGCTCGTTTCGCCGTTTGATCGAGAGCAGATAGTCCCAGCGCTGATCGTGGAAGACATCTACCAGCATCGGACTGCCGAGAGCAAAACGGACCTGCCGTTTCGTCATGCCCGGTTCCAGCAGCGCAACCATCTCCGGAGTGACGATATTCCCCTGTTCGATAACGGGTACGTGTACCAGGGAGAAGTTTTCCCAACTGCTACAGCCAGCGGTCAGCAGGGTCATGGAAAACAATATGGAGATGAGAATCTTTTTCATTCTGAGTACAATCTGATGCGGACAGGCAATCTTACCTCATTCAACCATTAAGCGACATCTTGAACGGAGGGCGGGGATGGACAATCAGGAGATCAGGAAAGCAGGACTCAAGGTCACCCTGCCGCGCGTCAAGATTCTGGAGCTGCTGGAGAGTAGCGACCGGCGTCACGTCAGTGCCGAGGATGTCTATAAGATGTTGCTCGACAAAGGGGAAGAGATCGGTCTCGCCACCGTCTATCGGGTCCTGACCCAGTTCGAAGCGGCGGGGCTGGTGACACGCCATAACTTTGAGGGTGGACATGCGGTATTCGAACTGGATCGTGGCGACCACCACGACCATATCGTCTGCATTATCTGCGGCAAAGTGGCGGAGTTCATGGACGCGACCATCGAGGAACGCCAGAGTCAGATCGCCAAAGAGCATGGCTTTGAGATGGCCGATCACTCTCTGATCATCTACGGTCGCTGCAACGAGCATTCGAGCGACGAAGGAAGTAACAAGTAGGTCAGGCGAGGGTGATTAGGCAATGATGTTGTGCGTAGCGGGAACCGCTGCCGCACCAGCAGAGGCTTAGGGTGAAACGGGCTGGTCTGCCGCCAGGCCGACCATCTCCCGAGCGTGAGCCAGAGTCTGTTGTGTGATTTTGACGCCCCCCAGCATGCGGGCGATCTCTTCGATGCGAGCCTCCTCCTCAAGCTGTGCGATCGTCGTGTGTGTCTGCTTGTTTGAAGATTGCTTGGTAACCTGAAGATGGTGCATCGCTTGTGCCGCCACCTGAGGCAGATGGGTGACGCAGAGGATTTGCCGGGTCTCCCCCAATGTCCGCAGCATCTGGCCGACGATCTCCGCCACGCCACCACCGATACCCACATCCACTTCGTCGAAGACCAGGGTTGGCGTTTCACCATAGCGCACGGTGCTGACCTGGATGGCCAGACTGATGCGGGAGAGCTCTCCCCCAGAGGCAACCCGGCTCAGGGGTTGCAGCGGCATGCCCGGATTGGCGGAGACCTGAAATTCGACAGATTCCAGACCGTGAGCCGCCGTCTTGTCGTCTGGCAGAGCAGTCAGTGAGACGTCGAAGACGCCGCCCTCCATGCCCAGTTGCTGCATCCCTTCACTGATCTCGCTGCTTAACCGACTGGCTGCCTGTTGTCTTGCCTTGCTCAGCCTTTGAGCCGACTTTCGATAGGCTTTTTGCTCTACCTCGACCTGTTGCTCCAGCGTTGCCAACTCGATATCGGCATGCTCAAGCTGCTCCAGTTCCTGTTCGATCTCTGTCAGTCGGTGCGGTAGCTCTTGCGCTGTGACCCTGTATTTACGGGCCGCGTCATGGATCGCCTGTAGCCGATCTTCCAGCTGCTGCAAGGCGGCGGGATCGATCTCCAGGTCACTCAAATAGTTGTGCAGATAGGCCAGGCTCTCATCTACCTGAATCAGCGCACCTTCGAGCATCTCTCGTGGCTCACTGAGGGCTTCGTCGAGCTGTTGCAGCGACGCCAGCTGCTCGCTGTAGCGGGCCAGCAGACTGCGTAGGGAGGGGTCACTCTCGTCCAGGCCATCAACGATCTCGGTACACTGGCTGCGCAGTTGGTCAAGATGGCTGAGTCGGCGATGCTCCTGATCGATGGCGCTCAACTCCTCGGTAGAGAGGTTGAGCGAGGCCAGCTCCTTCTGCTGATACAGCAACAGGTCGAGCCGCGAGCTGCGGTCCGAGGCGGCTGAGACCAGTTCGCTCAGCTGTTGCCGGCTGTTTTTGTAGGCCTTGTAGCGGCTGGCGGTCTCTTCCGCCAGTGGCAGATGGCCGCCGTAGGCGTCCAACAGATGACGCTGATGGCTCGCCTTGAGCAGGGATTGGTGCGCATGCTGTCCATGCACTTCGACCAGCAGGCTGCCCAGGGTCTGCAGCTGCTGCAGGGGCACTGCGCGGCCGTTGATGAAGGCGCGTGAGCGACCTTCACGGTTGAGGCTGCGGCGCAGGATACATTCGCCTTCCTCATCCAGCGCTTGCGCCACCAGCCAGGTGTTGACCGACGGGTTGTTGCTGATGTCGAACAGAGCGGTCACTTCAGCCCGCTCGCTGCCGCTGCGGATCATACCGTTGTCGGCACGCTCGCCCAGGGCCAGCCCCAGGGCGTCGACAAGGATCGACTTACCGGCACCGGTCTCACCGGTCAGTGCGGTGAGGCCCGCCTGCAACTCCAGCTCGAGAGCGGTGACGATCGCCAGATCGCGAATCTGCAGATGTGTCAGCATCGGTTCTTTTTCGGGTTTTCGCCCCAACCAAGTTTTGCGCGCAGGATGCTGTAGTAGTCGTAGCCTTCCGGGTGGATCAGGCGAATCTGGTTTTCCGCCTTGCGGATGATTACCGATTCCCCCGGCATCAGCGGGATCGTCTGCTGGCCGTCGCAGGTGATCTGTACATCCTCCGCATGGGCCTGGTTCAGCCGTATCTCGATCTCGCTGTCCCCATCCACCACAATCGGACGGTTACTCAAGGTATGCGGGCAGATCGGTACCATAACGATGGCGTTGAGGGAGGGGTGCAGCAAGGGGCCGCCACCCGAAAGAGCATACGCGGTGGAGCCGGTTGGGGTGGAGACGATCAGACCGTCTGAGCGCTGGTCGTTGACCAATTGACCGTCCACGTAGGTCTCAAACTCGATCATGCGGGCGATGTTCCACTTGTGCAGCACCACGTCGTTGAAAGCCACGATGGGCTCTTCGGGTTCCGGCTCGTTGCGCTTGCTGACTTCGAGCAGGAATCGGTGCTCCAGTTCGAAATGACCTTCGAGGATGGCGTCAAGGTGGGGCAACATCTGGTCAGGTGAGATATCCACCAGGAAGCCCAGGCGCCCGAGATTGATACCAAGTAGAGGGGCGCTCTGATCTGCCAGGACGCGTGCGGCGTGGAGCAGGGTGCCGTCCCCGCCCAGCACGATCACCAGATCGCTCCGGCTCGGCAGCTTGATCTCCGGCAAGCTGGGGAGAGGGCCGCCTTCCAGCAGTTTCCCCGTCGTCTCTTCCAGGATGACGTCGCAGCCTTTGCTCTCCAGATAGTCGGATAGCCTGCGCAGGGTCTCCTTCATGCTGGGGTCGCCGTGTTTGCCGATCAGTGCAATTTTTTGGAAGGGTCTTGGCATGCCGTCCGTCGGGAGGTGCGGTCCCCTCGGGTGTCCGCGATATTATTAGTGTCGAGCAAACTTAGCACGCCGTCCTGACCAATCCAAGCATCCCCCGCTGGCTTGACTCATTGCAGTCATGTTGCTAGTTTCCCAGCTTGGCACTCGCTGGTTGGGAGTGCTAACAATCATTTGCGGAGATCCCCCCCTTGTCAGGCAAGCCACCGGTCAGTGAAAGCGTCGTCAGTGAACGAGCCCAGCGCTTTCTCAAGGCGTTGATCGAGCGCTATATACGTGAGGGTCAGCCGATCGGGTCGCGCACTCTTGCCAAGGACGCCGGACTGGATCTCAGCCCTGCCACGGTGCGAAATGTGATGGCCGACCTGGAAGACCTGGGGCTGGTCGCTTCCCCCCACACCTCAGCCGGTCGCATACCCACCATCACCGGGTTCCGCATGTTCATCGATTCCCTGCTGACGGTGGAGGATCTTAAGGAGAGAGAGATCTCTCAGATTCGCTCCGAATTGTTGGGTGGAGGCAGTGCCGGACCTCAGCTGCTCGCCTCGGCCTCCCGGCTGCTGTCAGGTATCACCCACATGGCAGGGGTGGTGACGCTGCCGCGCCACGAGCGCACCACTTTCCGCCAGATAGAGTTCCTGCCGCTTTCAGATCGGCGCGTATTGGCGATCCTGGTGACCAATGCGGGGGAAGTTCATAATCGTATCCTGCACACCCACCGCGATTTCGATCGGGCAGAGCTCGATCAGGCAGCCAATTTTCTCAATAGATCTTTCGCCGGACAGGATATGGAGGCGGTCAGGGAGCGCGTGCTCAAGGAGCTCGACGATACCCGTGCCAACTTTGATCAGCGTATGTCTCAGGCACTTGAGATGGCGGGGCAGGTGGTGAGCGTCAGTGAGGAGAAGGAAGACTGCGTGATCGCCGGTCAGACCAACTTGATGGAGTTCGCTGAGCTGGCCAGCCTGGACCAGCTGCGCAAGCTGTTCGATGCCTTCACGGAGAAACGCGAGATCCTTCATCTGCTTGACCAGTTCCAGCATGCGGACGGGGTGCAGATCTTTATCGGCGAGGAGTCGGGGTATCAGCTGTTGAACGGTTGTTCGGTGGTTACCGCCCCCTATCAGGTCAACGAGAAGGTGGTTGGAGTTCTCGGCGTCATCGGTCCGACCCGGATGGACTACCAGCGGGTCATACCGGTGGTCGATATCACCGCAAAAATTCTCGGCGCAGCCTTGAAAAAACAGTAATCGAACCAATCTTATGCAGGATGCCGCCGGCAGGTGCCGGCATCCCTTTCAGACAGACTTTTAGAGGTTTTTGAGTGATGCAAAAGGATCAGCCGGAACAGACGGCAGAGACAAACGACGAGTTGGAGAACGAATCCATCGAGGCAGCGGCCGAGGTTGATGCCGGCAACGAGGCGCAAACCGAAACCCCAGCGGAGGAGAGCGCCGACGAAGGCGAGCTGACCCGCCTGCTGGAGGATGCCCGCAGCAAAGCGGACGATCACTGGGATCAGCTGATGCGCACCCGCGCCGAGATGGACAACCTGCGCAAACGCAGCCAGAGGGATCTGGAAAACGCTCACAAGTATGCCCTGGAACGCTTTGCCCAGGAGCTGCTTCAGGTGTGGGATAGCCTGGAACTGGGACATCAAGCCGCTCAGGACGAGCAGGCTGACGTGCAGAAACTGCGCGAAGGCACCGAGCTGACCCTGAAACTGCTGACCGATGTGATGAACAAACAAGGTGTGGAGCAGGTCGACCCTCAAGACCAGCCCTTCAATCCAGAATTTCATCAGGCGATGTCCATGCAGGAGAGAGACGATGTGCCACCCAATACGGTGGTGGCCGTGGTACAGAAAGGCTATCTGCTGAACGGTCGTCTGTTGCGTCCGGCCATGGTCATGGTATCGAAGGGGGCAGTGGCGCCCTCAGTGGATGAAAAGGCATGAACCCAAGGTTTCAGGTTAAAGGTACCCTTGAATAATCCGGGGTTGGCCCCACATAAAGGTCAGTCAGTAAAAATTTCAAACATTTACAAGATTTTGGAGAGTTAATCGTTATGGGCAAGATCATTGGTATCGATCTGGGAACCACCAACTCCTGCGTAGCAGTGATGGAAGGCAGTTCCACCAAGGTCATCGAAAACAGCGAGGGTGATCGCACCACTCCTTCCATCATCGCCTATACCAATGATGGAGAGGTTCTGGTCGGCCAGTCGGCGAAGCGTCAGGCGGTCACCAATCCCCACAACACCCTGTTTGCCATCAAGCGCCTGATCGGCCGTATGTTCAAGGACGAGGTAGTGCAGCGCGATGTGAACATGGTGCCCTACAAGATTGTGCAGGCCGACAACGGCGACGCCTGGGTCGAGGTCAACGGCAAGAAGATGGCGCCGCCGGAGATCTCCGCCAAGATCCTGCAGAAGATGAAGAAGACCGCCGAGGACTACCTGGGCGAGACCGTTACCGAGGCGGTCATCACCGTGCCGGCCTACTTCAACGACTCCCAGCGTCAGGCGACCAAGGACGCCGGGCGTATCGCGGGTCTTGAAGTCAAGCGCATCATCAATGAGCCTACCGCTGCGGCCCTGGCCTACGGCATGGACAAAAAGCGTGGCGACCAGACCCTGGCGGTCTACGATCTGGGTGGCGGTACCTTCGATATCTCCATCATCGAGATTGCCGAGATCGACGGCGAACACCAGTTCGAGGTGCTCTCCACCAACGGCGACACCTTCCTCGGTGGTGAAGACTTCGATATGCGCATCATCGACCACCTCGTAGAAGCGTTTAAAAAGGACCAGGGCTTCGATCTGCGCAATGACCCACTGGCCCTGCAGCGCCTGAAAGAGGCGGCAGAGAAGGCCAAGATCGAACTCTCTTCCAGCCAGCAGACCGATATCAATCTGCCCTATATCACGGCGGATGCCAGCGGTCCCAAGCATCTCAACCTCAAGCTGACCCGCTCCAAGCTGGAGTCACTGGTCGAGGAACTGGTGAATCGCACCATCGACCCCTGTAAGCAGGCGTTGAAGGATGCCGGTATCACTGCCTCCAAGATCGATGAGGTGATCCTGGTCGGTGGCCAGAGCCGTATGCCTAAGGTGCAGGAAGCGGTGAAGGCGTTCTTCGGTAAGGAGCCGCGCAAGGACGTCAACCCGGACGAGGCTGTTGCCATCGGCGCTGCCATCCAGGGTGGTGTGCTCGGCGGCGATGTGAAGGATGTGCTGCTGCTGGACGTTACCCCGCTCTCTCTCGGTATCGAGACTCTGGGCGGCGTCATGACCAAGCTGATCGAGAAGAACACCACCATCCCGACCAGTGCTTCGCAGGTCTTCTCCACCGCGGACGACAATCAGACAGCGGTAACTGTTCACGTCTTGCAGGGTGAGCGCGAGCAGGCTTCGGGCAACAAGTCCCTGGGTCGCTTTGACCTCAGCGATATCCCGCCGGCGCCACGTGGCGTGCCACAGATCGAGGTTAGTTTTGATATTGATGCCAACGGCATTCTGAATGTCTCGGCCAAGGACAAGGCGACCGGTAAAGAGCAGTCGATCGTGATCAAGGCCTCCTCTGGTCTCAGCGATGATGAGGTCGACCGTATGGTGAAGGATGCGGAGGCGCATGCTGATGAGGATCGCAAATTTCAGGAGATGGTAGGTGCCCGCAACCAGGCCGATACCATGATCCACGCCACCCGCAAATCGATGGAAGAGATGGGCGATGACAAGCTGGAGGCCGGCGAGAAAGAGTCGATCGAGAGCGCCATCAAGGATCTGGAAGAGGCCATGAAGGGCGAGGACAAGGAGGCCATCGAGGCGAAGACCAAGGCCCTGGCCGAGGCTTCCGGCAAGATGGCCGAGCGGCTCTATGCCCAGAAGGGCGCCGAGGGCGGTGCAGCCGAGGAGGCCGCGTCCGGAGAGCAGGCGAGCGGCGGCAAGGCAGATGACGATGTGGTCGATGCCGAGTTCGAAGAGGTTAAGGACAACAAGAGCTGATCGTTCAGGCATAGCCAACACAACCGCCCACCGGCATTGGCCGGTGTGCGGTTTTTGGCGTTAGGCTGATTCAGCAGACAGTTCAAAGTAGTGAGGAACGACTCACGGGCCAGAAAGCAATCTCTGAACAGGATTCGGTTATCAGCTCGTGGTGGGGCAGGACCCCACCCTACACTCACGAAACCGGGGCGGGGTGGGTTCCGGCCCACACCTGCTAAAGCGGGGTAGGGTAGGGCCCTGCCCCACCATTAAAGTCATAAAGAAGTAAGAAAACAGACATGGCAAAACGCGACTATTACGAAGTGCTGGGCGTCAACAAAAACGCGAGTGAGCCCGAGATCAAGAAGGCCTACCGCCGGCTTGCCATGAAGTACCATCCCGATCGCAATGCGGGGGACACCTCGCCGGACGCGGAGAAGAACTTCAAAGAGGCCAAGGAGGCCTATGAGATCCTCTCTGATCCGCAGAAGCGCTCAGCCTACGACCAGTTCGGCCATGCCGGTGTCGATCCCAGCATGGGTGCCGGTCCCGGCGGCTTTGGTGGTGCCGGCGGCGCCAGTTTCTCCGATATCTTCGGTGACGTTTTTGGCGACATTTTTGGCGGTGGCCGCGGAGGTGGCGGCAGTCGGGTTCATCGCGGTGCCGACTTGCGCTACAACCTGCAGCTCTCCCTTGAGGATGCAGTGGCAGGCACCACTGTGAAGATCCGCGTGCCGACCATGGTGGTGTGTGACACCTGTGGCGGCAGCGGCGCGAAAAAGGGTTCCAGCCCTAAGACTTGCGACACCTGTGCCGGTCACGGTCAAGTGCGCATGCAACAGGGCTTCTTCTCGGTTCAGCAGACCTGTCCACGCTGCCACGGCAAGGGCACGGTGATCGATGATCCCTGCTCCAGCTGTCAAGGCCAGGGCCGGGTACAGGAGCACAAAACCCTTTCGGTCAAGGTGCCGCCCGGTGTCGACTCGGGGGACCGTATCCGATTGGCGGGTGAGGGCGAGGCAGGGGAGAGCGGTGGACCGCCGGGTGATCTCTATGTGCAGGTGGCAGTCAAGCCGCACGAGATCTTCACCCGTGAAGATAGCCACCTCTTCTGCGAGGTGCCGATCAGTTTCGTCATTGCGGCGTTGGGCGGAGAATTGGAGGTTCCCACCCTGCATGGCAAGGTGATGCTGAAGATTCCACCCGGCACTCAGACCGGCCGCATGTTCCGTATGCGCGGTAAAGGGGTGAAGCCGGTACGCGGTGGTCCGGTTGGGGATCTGCTCTGTCGGGTTCTGGTGGAGACGCCCGTGAAATTGACCTCGGAGCAGGAGGGACTGCTACGCAAGTTCGACGAGACCATGAAGAAGGGCGGGGCCAAGCACAGTCCTCACTCCACCACCTGGGTCGATGGGGTGAAGAAGTTCTTCGAGAGCATGGGATTCTGAATTCAGTAATTTTCATTTGCGCGCTTGGTCGGGTGTGACGCTCAGCAAGCGCTGCTGATTAAAGTGGCTTCTGAGCTTCACTAAAATTTATAAGTAATATCATTCTGTTATTGCCTGTTTGTTACGATGGCAGTAAGAGTTGAAGAGGCAATGATCATGACAAGAATCGCAGTCGTAGGCGCAGGCGGACGCATGGGCCGATCTTTAGTGCAGGCCGTCACTGAGACCGAAGGCCTGACCCTGGGGGCGGCTACCGAGCGGACTGGCAGCCCACTGCTTGGTCGCGATGCCGGCGAGCTGGCCGGCGTCGAGACGCCGGCTGTGACACTGGTCGACGACCTGGCCAAGGTGACCGACGACTTCGACGTCCTGATCGATTTCACTGCCCCAGCCGCTACCCTGAACCACCTCCAGATATGTCGTGCGGCTGGCAAGAAGATGGTCATTGGCACCACCGGTTTCAGCGAAGAGGAGAAACAGCAGCTGGCGGATGCGGCGGCGGAGATTGGTATCGTCTTCGCACCTAACATGAGCGTCGGCGTCAATCTCTGCTTTAAGCTATTGGAGCTGGCGGCAAAGGTGTTGGGTGATGAGGCTGATGTGGAGATCATCGAAGCTCACCATCGGCACAAGGTCGATGCCCCCTCGGGCACTGCCCTGCGGATGGGCGAGGTGGTGGCAGAGGCACTGGGTCGGGATCTCGGTCAGTGTGCTGTCTACGGCCGGGAGGGCAAGACAGGCCCCCGCGATAGCCAGACCATCGGCTTCGAGACCATCCGCGCCGGCGATGTGGTGGGCGAGCACAGTGTCTGGTTCGCCATGGAGGGGGAGCGGGTGGAGATCGCCCACAAGGCCTCCAGCCGTATGAACTTCGCGCACGGTGCAGCACGGGCAGCAGGTTGGATTGCCGCTCGCGATAAGGGACTCTTCGATATGCAGGATGTGCTCGATCTGCGATAGAGGCTTGTCGATGCCGCTCATACGCACCAAGCGTCCATTTTCCCTTGTCGTTCTCTTATCGGCGCTGGCGCTGTTCAGCGGCTGCAGCGGGGAACCTCTCTCGCCGGAGGCGCAGTTGCGTGCGCTACTCGCCGCAGGAGAAATGGAGATCGAGTCCCGGGATCTGTCGGCGGTGATGGAGCGGGTCGCCCCCGACTACCTTGATGCCAGGCAGCGTGATTGGCGACAGATGCGTGCCTTGCTGGCTGGCTACTTCTTGCGTCATCCCTCTATCTTTGTCATTTCGCAAATCGACCGTATCGACATCATTGAGCCGGATCGGGCGCAGGTGGTGGTGCTTGCCGGACTGGCTGGCTCAGCTCAGGAGGCTGCCGGCCCGCTTGGCGGATGGCGAGGTAATCTGTTGCGGCTCGATCTGACGTTTAAGCGCAATGCCGATGAGGCGTGGCAATTGACCGGGGCTGAGTGGCGCCCGGCAACACGGGAAGATTTCACCGAATAGCTGGGCTGATTGGCCCGGATTCTGCAACACCTGTCAGCAAGAACCTCAAACGACGGGTTTTGCCAATGTCTCAGTTCGCCATGATGATCGCCCCTCAGGGCAGTGCTACGACGCTCAAGTCCCCCACCGGGAGCGCTGCAGATATGCTGCAGGCCGCCGCTACAGGGGATTCCGAGGCTGCCAGCTTCGCTGAAACCCTGCAGTCACTGTCGGAGACCAACCCTAACGCCGCGGCTTTACTGTTGGCGCTGCAACAAGTGGGGCTGCCATCCGACCTGCCGCTCACCCTGCAAACAGGCGGCACGGCTCTGCCGCCTGCAACTGAGTCTGGCGGCAATCCCTTGCCGCTGCCCCAGCTGGAATCGCTGCAGATCAAGGCTCAGCCACAGATGCCGGTGGAGGTATTGCAGTCGATCGATCCACGCCAGCTGCAACAGCTGCTGGGGGATAAGGCGCTGCCGGAGACGATGCAAACCCTCTCCAAGCTGGTCCAGTCCGTAATAGCAGCCGAGGGGGTTCAGACACCGGAATCTCATAGCCTGGCCGATTTAGGCGCTCAGCTACAGGGTTTGGGAGTCACTCTTCAGCAGACTCATGCCACTGCCGTTCAGCGGCCGACGATTGCCCTTCCTGTACAGGTGCCGGTGGGTCAGCCGGGGTGGGACAATGCGGTTGGTGAGCGTATCCAGTGGATGGTGAGCCGCAACGTGCAACAGGCGGAGATCAAGCTGACACCGCCGAATCTGGGGCCGATGGAGATTAAGATTTCACTGCAGAACGATCAGACTCATGTCCACTTCATCGCCAATCACAGCGCCACCCGTGAGGCCCTGGAAGCGGCTATCCCCAGATTGAGAGAGATGTTCGGTGAGATCAATCTCAACCTGGCCAATGTGGACGTGAACCAGCGTCAGGAAGGTGGAACCTTTAGCCAGGATGGATCAGCAGGCAACGGATCGGGATCGGACAGTCGCTATGCAGGTGAAGGCTATGAGCACTCCCGCGAACAGGGATCATCCGTGCTGCGGCTACAGAGCCAGGGTCTGCTCGATACCTACGCCTGACAAGCTGAGGCAGACGCAAAGCCGGTGTCGGGCCGGTATCTCCATGCTTCAGTTCGACCTCTCCACAGTCCGCCTATTTCAAACTCGCCCTGAGTAAGCGAGAATGTCCGCTTGTAGGGCCTGTTGGGTTAGTCCTGAACCCACGGATTCAGATTAGTCTTAACAGGTCCTGGTAGAACAACCATAGGACGACAGATGCGGATCATCAAACTCATTCTGCTCATGCTGATTGTGATGCTGGGTGCGGTGTTCGCCGTGCTGAACGCCGATCCAGTCCAGTTCAACTACTATTTCGGCAGCCGTGAGTTGCCGCTCTCCCTGATCATGACCGTGGCCCTGGGTGCCGGTGCGCTGCTCGGCATGCTTGCCTGTATGGGGTTGATGTTCGGTATAAAACGGGAAAACATCATGCTCAGACGCAAGAGTCAGATGGCCAGTCAGGAGGTCAACAATTTGCGTGCCCTGCCGTTGAAGGATCGCTGAGCATCCGTCATGTGGCTTTCACCGTTGTCTCTCGATCTCGTCCGACGTCAAGCGTTGAGTGCATCAACTGGGTGGGTGGTAGTTGATGCTTGAATTTCTGATACTGCTGCTCCCTGTCGCCGCTGCCTCCGGCTGGCTTGCCGCCAGGCGTAGTTATGCCTCCAAGCAACAGAAACAGCCACAGGAGATATCACCGGTCTATTTCAAGGGCCTCAACTATCTGCTCAACGAACAGCCCGACAAGGCCATCGACCTCTTCATCAAGATGCTCGACGTCGATAGCGACACGGTGGAGACCCATCTGGCGCTGGGTAATCTGTTCCGTCGTCGGGGTGAGGTCGACCGTGCCATCCGTATCCACCAGAATCTGATCGCCCGGCCGAGCCTCAATCGGGAACAGAGGGCCCAGGCCCTGCTGGAACTGGGGCAGGACTATATGCGGGCCGGCCTCTTCGATCGCGCTGAAAATCTGTTTATGGAGTTGACTGAGCTGCGGCTGTTCAATGAGCAGGCCTATCTCAATCTACTGGAGATCTACCAGCAGGAGAAAGAGTGGCAGCGTTGTCTGGAGGTGGCGGCCAAGATCAACACCTTCCGCAACCCTACGTTGAGCAATGCCATTGCCCACTTTTACTGCGAGTTGGCAGAAATTCAATTGCGTCAGCAGAACAACGCAGCCGCAGAGGGTTACCTGAAGCGGGCGCAACAGGTGGCTCGCAACCACGTCCGTGCAACCCTGCTGCAGTCGCAGATCGAAATGGCGCGGGGTGACTGCAAGGGCGTGATTCGGTTGTTGAGACGAATCGAAGAGCAGGACCCCGCTTATCTGCCGGAGACACTGCCGAATATCGTTGGCTGCTACCGCAAACTGGGCCAGCAGAAGGAGTTGCAGGATTATCTGGAAGAACTCTATTCACGACGTCAGTGCACCGAGGCGATGCTCTACCTGATGGATATCGTGGTCGAGAAGGAGGGTGCTCAAATGGCGGTCGAGCGGGTACTTAAGCACCTCTCCAGTCAACCCGATCTGAAAGGGTTGGAGCGGCTGATCCGGCTCAATCTGCAGCGAGGAGAGGAGAGCCCGCGCGAGACCTTGGATGTATTGCTCCAGTCGGTGACCCATCTTCTTGGCCAGCAGCCTGCCTTTCAGTGCGAGCAGTGCGGATTCACCGCCAAACAGCTCCACTGGCACTGCCCGAGCTGTAAGACCTGGGGCAGCATCAAGCCGGTACAGGGGTTGGCCAAGGGTAATCAAACTCTGCTCTCGCCGTGAGGTGGATGATCGCCCTGGTGGCTGCTGGCACATTTTAAATCTGAACAAACACGTACTGCAGAAAAAGAGGTTATCGTTACAATGGATCGATCAGAGGCAAGGGTAATCGTCGCACTCGACTTTCCCGATCAGGCACAGGCGATGCAACTGGTGGCGCGGCTCGATCCCGCACTCTGTCGACTCAAGGTGGGCAAAGAGATGTTCACCCGATATGGGCCGCCGTTTGTGGAAGCCTTGCGCAAGCAGGGATTCGAGATCTTCCTCGATCTGAAGTTTCACGACATCCCGAATACAGTGGCGGCAGCCTGTGATGCGGCAGCAGACCTGGGTGTGTGGATGATGAATCTGCACGCCTCCGGCGGACGTCGCATGATGGAGGCGGCCCGTGACCGGTTGGCCCAGCGTGATCAGCGACCCCTGCTGGTGGCGGTGACCATACTCACCAGTCTGGCGGCAGAGGATATCGCCGAGGTCGGCTATTCAGGCGAGCCTGCCGAGAACGTCTTGCGCCTGGCTCAGCTGACCCATGATGCCGGGCTCGATGGTGTGGTCTGCTCACCTCGTGAAGCGGTGGAGATCCGCAGCCGGATCGGCAATGACTTCCTGTTGGTGACCCCGGGTGTTCGTCCCAAGAGCGCAGCGGCGGATGACCAGCGCCGGGTGATGACGCCGGGCGAGGCGATTGCTGCCGGCTCCAGCTATCTGGTGGTGGGGCGGCCGATTACCGGTGCAGAAGATCCGATCGCGGCCCTCAAGACAATCAATGCGGAGATTACAGAGGCGGTATAAACGGTTGCGTTGACAGGGGTTTTTTACCCCCATACCCTAATAAAGATAGTTTAGAAACTGACAGCATACTGTTCAGGAGTGAAGATGACGAAGAAGATCAGAAAGGCAGTGTTTCCCGTGGCCGGTTTGGGGACACGCTTCCTGCCCGCCACCAAGGCAAACCCAAAAGAGATGTTGCCGGTCGTGGACAAGCCGCTGATTCAATATGCGGCGGAGGAGGCAGAAGAGGCAGGTGTCGATGCACTGGTCTTCGTTACCGGACGTAACAAACGCTCGATCCCGGACCATTTTGACAAGGCCTATGAACTGGAGGCTGAACTGAAAGAGGCGGGCAAGACCGATTTATTGAAAAAGGTCCAGAACGTCTTACCGGAAGATGTAACCTGTATCTACCTGCGCCAGTCGGAGGCGCTGGGTCTGGGCCATGCGGTGCTTTGCGCGGAGCCCGTGGTGGGGAACGAGCCGTTTGCGGTCATCCTGGCCGATGATCTGATCAAGGGTGATGCCGGGGTCGGCGCCATCGCGCAGATGAGCGAGATTTACGAACGCTATCAGTGCAGCGTGATTTTGGTCGAAGAGGTGCCGCCGGCAGAGACCCAGAAGTACGGAATCGTCGAGATCGAGGAGGATGACGGCGAGACAGCGATCATCACCTCCATCGTGGAAAAGCCGAAACCCGAAGAGGCGCCCTCCAACCTGGGCGTGGTCGGACGCTATATTCTGACTCCCCGCATTTTTGATCTGATCAAGAAAACCGGCCGCGGCGCCGGCGGTGAGATTCAGCTGACCGATGCTATCGCGGAGCTGCTCAAATACGAGAAGGTTCGCGCCTACCGCGTCAAGGGCAAGCGCTACGACTGCGGCAGCAAGCTGGGCTATCTGGAGGCATCTGTAGAGTACGGCCTCGCCCATCCTGAACTGGGTGACGGATTCAAGGCCTATCTCAAGGATCTGTCGGAGAAGCTGTAAGCCCTGCATGGGGAACGGAAAAAGAAAAGGCCGCAGTCTATGCGGCCTTTACATTTGGTACTCCCTAGGGGACTCGAACCCCTGTTACCGGCGTGAGAGGCCAGCGTCCTAACCACTAGACGAAGGGAGCAGTTTCTCGCGAAAGGCGGTATTATACTGACTTGGTCGCCAGGTACAATCATCTGGCTCATTTTTATATCCAGTGGTCTGACCTTTGAAACAAGCAGCTAATTGGCTGAAAAAGAAATTGAGTGGGATCGTCAATGGCTCTGGCGTAAATCCCTCACTTCCTAGCAGCGCCCTCCCGGAGCCTGTCACCATTCCCCGGGATGAGCACAATATCTCTCGCTCCAACATCAGTCGCAATGCGGTCAAGGTGCTCTATCGCCTGAACAGTGCCGGCTACCAGGCCTATCTGGTGGGTGGGGGTGTGCGCGATCTGCTGTTGCAGCGGGAGCCGAAGGATTTCGACGTGGCCACCGATGCTCGCCCTGAGCAGGTTAAGGCGGTGTTCAGCAACTGCCGCCTGATCGGACGCCGTTTCCGTCTGGCCCATGTCCACTTTGGTCGAGAGATCATCGAGGTGGCGACTTTCCGCAGTAACCGGGACGGTGACGACGAGGGCGATCGGCAGCTGGAAAACGGCATGCTCCTCAGCGACAACGTCTACGGCAACCTGGAGGATGACGCGCAGCGGCGCGATTTCACCATCAATGCCCTCTACTACAGCGTGGAGGACTTCGCCGTCACCGATTTTGCCGGCGGACTGGAAGATCTGCGCAAGGGAGTGATTCGCCTGCTCGGTGATCCCGAGAGCCGTTTTCGCGAGGACCCGGTGCGCCTGCTGCGGGCGGTGCGCTTTGCCGCCAAACTGGGTTTTCTCATTGAGCCCGAGACCGAGGCGCCCATGATCTCCCTGGCACCGCTGTTGCAGGATATCCCTGCTGCGCGGCTGTTCGAAGAGGTGTTGAAGCTGTTCCTTGCCGGCAGTGCGCTGGCGAGTTTTGAGAAGCTGCGCCACTACGAACTGTTCGGTCAGCTGTTTCCGGCTACCGAAGAGGCCCTGAGCTACGAGGATCATCAGTTTCCGATCACTTTCGTCAATCGGGGTTTGCACAACACCGACCTGCGGATCCAGCAAAACAAGCCCGTCACGCCGGCATTCCTGTTTGCCGTGTTGCTTTGGGAGCCGGTGAGGCTGCGCACGGAGACCCTGCAGGCCAGCGGTACGCATCACTACGAAGCGTTACAGATCGCTGCCACGGAAGTGCTGGCAGAGCAGTCCAGACACGTTTCGATCCCGAAACGATTCAGCTATCCGATGCGTGAGATCTGGCAACTGCAGTCCCGCTTTCTCCAGCGCAATGGCAAACGCCCCCAGCGGCTGATGGGACATCCCCGTTTCCGTGCCGCCTATGATTTTTTCCTCTTGCGCGCCGAGTCGGGTGAGGTGGATCAGGCGGATGCCGACTGGTGGACCCGTTTTCAGGAACAGCCGGAGAATACCCCGGCGCCAAAACCCTCCCAAGCGACGGATGAGTCGCGGCCAAAGCGCCGCCGTCGCCGCCGACGCCCAAAGAAAACCTCCGATAGCAATGAGTGATGCCGGTTTGGTGCTTGCCTATGTGGGGCTGGGCAGCAATCTGGATCAACCCCTGACGCAAGTGACTGAAGCGCTGTCGGAGCTCTCAGCGCTGGGGGCGTGCCAGCTGATCGCACACTCCTCGCTCTATCGCACCCGTCCGCTGGGCCCTGCCGGCCAACCTGACTATATCAATGCCGTAGCCGCGCTTGAGACGGGGCTCGATGCTGAATCTCTGCTCGACAGTCTGCAGGCGATCGAGCAGCGACACGGTCGAATCCGCAGCGGGGAGCGTTGGGGGCCGCGAACACTCGACCTCGATCTGCTGCTCTACGCTGATGCAGTGATCGATAGCCCTCGGCTGCAGGTGCCCCATGCGCAGATGTCGCAACGGGCATTTGTGCTCTACCCGCTGGCTGAAATTGCCCCTGACGATCTACAGATACCGGGGATGGGGTTGTTGAGCAGGTTGCTCGAGCAGGTTTCGGAGAACGATATTGAACGGCTTGACTGAAGTGATGAAACCACCGGGGTTTCTTGTCGTCGAGGGGCCGATCGGCGTTGGCAAGACCAGTCTGGTGAAACGGCTGGCTGACCACTTTGGTGGCGAAACCCTGCTCGAAGAGGCTGAAGAGAACCCTTTTCTGCAACGGTTCTACGACAACCCCCGGGAGGCGGCCTTTCCCGCTCAGCTCTATTTTCTGTTTCAGCGCAGCCGGCAGATGAGCGAACTGCAGCAGGGAGATATGTTCCGCCAGCGACTGATCGCCGATTTCATGCTGGAGAAAGACCGGCTCTTCGCACAGATCAATCTCGACGCGGATGAGCTGCAGCTCTACGAGCAGGTCTATGAGCGCATGAGCCTGCAGGCGCCGGCACCCGATCTGGTGGTCTATCTGCAGGCACCGGTGGAGGTGTTGATGTCACGCATCCGCAAGCGTTCCCGACCCCAGGAACGAACCATCGAACGGACCTATCTGCAGCGTCTATGCGATGCCTACACGGAATTTTTCTACTACTATGACCGCTCGCCGCTGCTGATCATCAACGCAACCGAGATCAATCCACTCGAAAGCGAAGCTGACTTCAACCTGTTGGTCGAGCACATCTGTGAAGAGGGGCCGCAGCGACGCTATCTCAACCCCATGCCACTGATGCTATGATTGCCCAGATATTGAACCTGCCAGTGAAACAACCGGAGTGAGTGTGGCTTCCATAACCATCAGGCACCTCAGGGAGATGAAATCCGAAGGGCGCAAGATCAGTGTGCTGACCAGCTATGACGCCAGCATGACCCGCTTGATCGAGGAAGCGGGCGTGGAGGTGCTGCTGGTGGGCGACTCCCTCGGTAATGTGATTCAGGGCCATGAGAGCACCTTGCCGGTGACGCTTGATGAGATGGTCTATCACACCCGCAATGTGGCTCGGGCGAGAGCACGCGCCCTGCTGGTCGCCGATATGCCGTTCATGAGCTACCGCACGCCGGATCTGGCGCTGGAGTCGGCTGGGCGTCTGATGAAGGAGGGTGGCGCTCATATGGTCAAGCTCGAAGGCGGGGCCCCGCAGCTTGAGGCGATTCGACAGCTGACTGCGCAGGGCATTCCGGTCTGTGGCCATTTAGGCTTGATACCCCAGTCGGTACACAAGCTGGGTGGTTATCGGGTGCAGGGCAGGGAGACCGAGCGGGCTGAAGCCTTGCTGCAGGATGCCCTGGATCTGCAGACCGCAGGCATCGATATGCTGGTGCTGGAGTGTGTGCCCGCCAAGCTGGCGGCGCAGATCAGCGCCGCCCTGGAGATTCCCGTCATCGGCATTGGCGCGGGTGTGGAGTGTGACGGTCAGGTGCTGGTGGTCTACGACATGTTGGGCATGAATCCCCATCCTGCCCGCTTCGTGAAGGACTTTCTGGCGCAGAGCGGTTCGATCCTGCAGGCATTCAAGGACTATGTCAGCGAGGTGCGTGAGGGCCGCTTTCCCACCCCAGAGCAGAGTTTCGAGTAGGCCGCCAATGTTGACACAGACCACTCTGAGTGAGCTGCGAGAGAGCATCGCCCGATGGCGAACCGGAGGGCAGAGGATCGCTTTCGTGCCGACCATGGGCAACCTGCATGCCGGACACCTGGATCTGATGGCTGAAGCCAGGCGCAGGGCCGACCGTGTGGTGGCGAGTATCTTCGTCAATCCTATGCAATTCGGCGCGGGGGAGGATTTCGATGCCTATCCGCGGACCCTGGAAGCGGACAAGAGCAAGCTGACCGAGGCCGGTGTCGATCTGCTGTTTGCACCGACGGCCTCCATCATCTATCCCAAAGGTGCCGAGCAACAGACACGGGTGGAAGTGCCGGGAGTCTCAGATATCTTGTGTGGGGCCAGCCGTCCTGGCCATTTTGTCGGCGTCGCCACGGTCGTCTGCAAACTGTTCAATATGGTCCAGCCCGATCTGGCCGTGTTTGGCGAAAAGGATTTTCAGCAGTTGATGGTGATTCGCCGTATGGTGGCCGATCTGGCAATACCTATTGAAATTGTAGGGAAATCAACGGTGCGCGAGAGTGATGGCCTGGCCATGAGCTCGCGCAATGGTTATCTTTCCGCCGAAGAGCGGGCCAAGGCGCCACAGCTCTACCGTACGCTGCAGGCCACCGCCGCCGCCCTGCAAGACGGCAACAGAGACTACAATGAATTGGAAGCCAAGGCGGAAAAGGCTTTGCAGGATGCAGGATTCCGTCCCGATTACTATGCGATCAGACGGGCCGAAGACTTGGAAATGCCGCAAGAAACCGAAGAAAATCTGGTGATTCTGGCGGCGGCTTACCTGGGAACTACGCGCCTAATCGACAATCTGAATGCTGCATAGCAACATTCACTGTTGATAGCCAGCCAAAGATCGCAGATAATCTCCCGTTCATCCATCCACAGGGGCATGTCATCTATGCAGTTGACAGTACTCAAGTGCAAGCTACACCGAGCATGTGTCACTCATTCCGAGCTGGACTATGAAGGTTCATGCGCGATTGATGTCGATCTGATGAAGCTCGCCGGTATTCATGAATATGAGCAGATCCAGATCTACAACGTGACCAACGGTGAGCGGTTCACCACCTATGCTATCCAGGCAGAAGCCGGTTCGCGGGTGATTTCAGTGAACGGTGCTGCTGCACACAAGGCGGCGCCTGGGGACCGAATCATCATCTGTGCATATGCGGGACTCGATGCGGAAGAGATGAAGCAATTCAAGCCCACACTGGTCTATCTTGACGAAAGTAACCAGGTGATCCGCACAGGCAACACGATTCCGACGCAGGCTGCCTGAAGCCCCATATCTAGGCATCTTTGACGCTCGCCACTGGATGGCTGGCCTGACTGTTTCACCCGGCCGCTTGGAAATGCGATTAGAGTCCAGGATCTTTGATCGCAGTTCGGTAGATCTCCAGATAGTGCTGAGCGCTGGCTTCCCAGCTTAGGTCCTGCCGCATTCCCGTGCGAGCGAGGATCTCCCAATCCGTATCCGAGCGGCGATAGAAGTGGATGGCATGTTCCAGCGCCCCCCACAGGCTGCCGGCGTCTGGATTTTCGAAAACAAATCCGGTTGCGGTACCGTTGATGAGGGTGGTCGGATTGACATCGACCACCGTATCGGCGAGGCCGCCTGTACGGCGAACGATGGGTACAGTGCCATAGCGCAGGCTGTACATCTGGTTCAGCCCGCAGGGTTCGAAGCGGGAGGGCATGATGAAGCAGTCGCAGCCCGCTTCGATGCGGTGCGCCAGGCCCTCGTCGTAGCCGATTCTTACGCCCACTCGGCTGTGGTAACGACTGTTGATGCGCTCCAGCGCATGTTCCAGCTCCTTGTTGCCCGAACCCAGCATAACCACTTGTACACCCGAGTCCATGAGTCCGGGCAGTGTCTGCAGAATCAGGTCGACCCCCTTCTGATCGACCAGACGCCCGATATAGCCGAAAAGCTGAATGTTTTCGTCCTCCGGTAACCCGAACTCCCGCTGCAAGGCGCGCTTGTTGAGGCGTTTGCCCTGCATGTCGTCTGCGCTGAAAGGGTGGGGGATGTGCGGATCATTTTGCGGATCCCAGTGGTGATAGTCGATGCCGTTCAAAATACCGTTGAAATGTTTTCCCCGATAGCGCAGCAATCCCTCCAGACCATAACCGAACTCAGCTGTCGTGATCTCCTTGGCATAGGTGGGGCTAACGGTGTTGACGCGATCGGAGAGGGCAATTCCACCCTTGATGAACGAAAGCTGATGATGAAACTCCAGTGCCGTGTATGACCAAAGCTCCTCCGGCAGACCAAGACGGGTGAAAGTCTCGCTGTCGAAGAGTCCCTGGTAGGCCAGATTATGGATGGTAAACAGGGTGGCTGGCGGCTTGGCTTCTGATTGCATTAACGGAGCCACCAAGCCGGTCTGCCAGTCGTTTGCGTGCACCAGTTGCGGTTGCCAGTCGAGACCAGCCTGGCCGAGCGCAATCGCTGCGACTGCGCGGCAGAAACAGGTGAAGCGCTCCGGATTGTCTTCCCAGTCGTTGCCGAGTGGTGAGACATAGGGGTTGCCTGGCCGGTCGAACCATTGCGGGGCATCTACCACGTAAAGCGGGACGTGATGGGGACCGCTGGTGCCCGCCAGCAGCTTGACCGGTGAACTCTCTCCTGCCAGATCGAGTTCTGCGATGGGTTTGAGTCCATCGGCACGCTGCATGACCTCCGGATATCCGGGAACTATCAGACGGCAATCCTGGCCGATGTGCCTCATGGCGACCGGCAGGCTGCCTGCAACATCGGCAAGTCCACCGGTCTTGATCAATGGGGCGGCTTCGCTGCTGGCGAAGAGTATTTTCATTGTTCTTCTGGTCCTGTCATCGAATCACGCAACATATTGGGTTGCCGGTTTAATACACCCCTACTCGGGGGTATGCTAGTGTACCTTGTCGTAGAGTGGCTGGCACGACGCTGCATATCTATGTCCTGTGTCGGCCCCGCGCTGGTGGTTGGGCTTTGCCGCACAGTTTGCTACTGCTCTAGCTTGAATCTCCCGGACTATCTACATAGCATTTACGGCGCGGATTAAAACCTTGCTCATTGCACGCTTAGGTAACAAATAAATAGCATGACCGAAATCAATCAGACGCCGGAGTGGGCGGCCCTGCAAGCGCATTGGCAGGAGGTTGAGCCTCTGCAGATGCGTGATCTGTTTCTTGAGAATCCAGAACGGTCTGGGCAGATGTCGGTCCGGCAGGGCGGCATCATGCTCGACTACTCCAAGAACCGGGTAACATCGAAGAGCATGAATCTGCTGCTCGGCCTGGCCAATGCGGCCGATGTGGACGGCTGGCGAAGGCGCATGTTTTCAGGTGAACGCCTCAACATCACGGAGAACCGGGCCGTGCTGCATGTGGCGCTGCGCAACCGCAGTAACCGACCCATATGGTTCGATGGTGAGGATGTGATGCCCGGCGTCAATGCGGTGCTGGAGAAGATGGAGCGCTTCTCCGAACGCGTGCGCTCAGGCGAGTGGAAAGGACATACCGGTAAGGTGATCACCGATGTGGTGAACATCGGTATCGGCGGCTCCAATCTCGGTCCCTTGATGGTGTGTGAGGCGTTGAAGTCCTATCAACGGCCGGATCTGCGCGCCCATTTCGTCTCCAACGTGGACGGCACGCACCTGGTGGAGACGGTGAAGGGGCTGGATCCGGAGACCACACTGTTCATTGTTGCCTCCAAAACCTTCACCACTCAGGAGACCCTGACCAATGCCCACAGTGCGCGCACCTGGTTGCTGGAGGCCTTGGGGGAGGAGTCGGCGGTAGCGAAACATTTCGTAGCGGTCTCCACCAATAAGCAGAAAGTCGCCGAGTTCGGTATCGATACCGACAACATGTTTGAGTTCTGGGACTGGGTCGGTGGGCGCTACTCCCTGTGGTCGGCTATCGGCCTGCCGATTGCCATCGCCATCGGCATGTCGGCGTTCTATGAACTGCTGCAGGGCGCCCATGAGATGGATGAGCATTTTCTGCATGCCGATCTGTCGGAAAACATGCCGGTGATCATGGCGCTGCTCGGCATCTGGTATGTGGACTTTGCCCAGGCGCGTACTCAGGCCATCCTGCCCTATGACCAGTACCTGCGTTATCTGCCCGACTATCTGCAGCAGGCCGACATGGAGAGCAACGGCAAGCGGGTGACCCGTTTCGGGCGTCCGGTGGAGTATCCCACGGGGCCGGTGATCTGGGGTACTGCGGGTACCGACGGTCAGCATGCCTACTACCAGCTGATCCATCAGGGCACGCAGATGATCCCCTGTGATTTCCTGGTGCCGATCAACAGCCACAACGAGTCGGGCGACCATCACCAGAAACTCTTTGCCAACTGTCTGGCGCAGACCGAGGCGCTGATGAAGGGCAAAACCCGCAAGGAGGCGAGGGAGGAGATGGAGGCTGCCGGTATGGCGGCCGAGAAGATCGTCGATCTGCTGCCGCATAAAATCTTTCCCGGTAACCGGCCCACCAACACCCTGATCATCGATCGCATTACGCCGAGCCGGCTGGGCTCATTGATCGCGTTGTATGAACACAAGATCTTTGTGCAGGGGGTGATCTGGCGCGTCAACTCCTTCGACCAATGGGGCGTGGAGCTGGGTAAGCAGCTGGCCGGGGTGATTCTCGAAGAGCTGCTCGATGAGAATCAGCGTCATGAACACGACAGCTCCACGCAGGCGCTGATCAGCTATTTTCACCACCATCGGGAAACGTGAAGAGCGAAAGGTCGGACTCTGCCGGGAAAGGGTGTTGTTTTATAGTTTTTGGTGGGGCAGGGCCCCACCCTACATCCTGCAATTCAACGCTAGGGCAGAGGCCCTGCCCCACCAAAATACCGAAGATCTGCCGCGCTAAGCCTTCTCCATCAGAATCGCTCCCAAAGGCGGCACGGTCAGACTGATCGACTGGTCACGACCCATCCAGGAGATCGGCTCGGAGGCGATAGGCATACCGTTACCCAAATTGCTGCCGTCGTAAAACTCGGAGTCGGAGTTGAAGATCTCGTGATACATACCCGGGTGGTTGACGCCGATGCGGTAGTTCTCCCGAGGCACTGGGGTGAAGTTGATGATCACCAGTATTTCACGGCCCTCCCGGTCCCGGCGCAGGTAGCTGAGGATTGACTGTGAGCTGTCGTGGCAGTCGATCCAGTCGAAACCGTTGAACTCGAAGTCGACCTGATGCAGCGGGGTTAGCTCCTTGTAGAGCCGGTTGAGGTCGCCCAGCAGGGTGGCGATGCCCTTGTGATAGGGCTTGTCCCAGAGGTGCCACTCCAGCGCCTCGTCGTCATTCCACTCCCGCCCCTGAGCAAATTCATTGCCCATGAAGAGCAGTTTTTTGCCGGGATAGGTGAACATGTAGGTGTAGAGCAGGCGTAGATTGGCGAATTTCTGCCAACCGTCCCCCGGCATCTTGTCGATCATCGAGCCCTTGCCGTGCACCACCTCGTCGTGGGAGAAGGGCAGTACGAAGTTTTCGGTGAAGGCGTAGAGCAGGCCAAAGGTCAGCAGGTCGTGGTGATAGTGACGGTAGACCGGATCCTTCGACATGTAGGAGAGGGAGTCGTGCATCCAGCCCATATTCCACTTCATGCTGAAGCCGAGACCTCCGAGCCAGGTGGGACGGGATACCTGGGGCCAGGCGGTGGACTCTTCCGCCACCATCAGGGTGCCGGGGTGCAGATCGTGGGTGACGCTGTTGAGTTCCCGCAGGAAGTCGACCGCCTCCAGGTTCTCGCGACCGCCATACTGGTTGGGTATCCAGTCGCCCGGGTCGCGGGAGTAGTCGAGGTAGAGCATGGAGGCGACTGCGTCGACACGCAGGCCGTCGAGATGGAACTCCTCCAACCAGTAGATGGCGCTGGAGATGAGGAAGTTGCGCACCTCATTACGGCCGAAATTGAAGATCAATGTGCCCCAGTCGCGATGTTCGCCCTTGCGCGGGTCTTCGTGTTCGTAGAGCGCGGTGCCATCGAAATGGGCCAGGGCGTGGCGGTCCCGTGGAAAGTGAGCCGGTACCCAATCGAGCAGAACCCCGATGTCGTTCTGATGCATCAGGTCGACGAAGTAACGGAAATCGTCAGGGGTACCGAAACGACTGGTGGGGGCAAAGTAGCCGGTGGTCTGATAGCCCCAGGATACGTCCAGCGGATGCTCGGTGATCGGCAGCAGTTCGATATGGGTGAATCCGGTGTTCTTGACATGTTCGCAGAGGCGGCGGGCCAGCTCCCGATAATTGAGGAAGTTGCCATTCTCATCCCGCTGCCAGGACCCCAGGTGGACTTCGTAGACCGACATCGGCTGCTGCTGCCAGTCGGTATTCTTGCGTTTGCTCAGCCAGGGGTGGTCGTCCCATGCGAAATCGCTGTTGGGAATGACGATGCTGGCCGTCTCCGGTCGGGGCTGAAAAAAGTTTCCGTAGGGATCGGTGCGCAGCGAGAGGTCGCCTTGAGGGGTGCGGATCTCGAATTTGTAGAGCGAGCCGTTGCCGATATCGGGAATGAAGAGTTCCCACACGCCAGAGCCGCCCCGGGAGCGCATGGGATGGCTACGGCCGTCCCATTGATTGAAATCACCGACCACGGAGATGCGGGCGGCGTTGGGCGCCCAGACCGCGAAAAGCACCCCCTCAACGCCTTCAGCGGTGTGAGGATGGGCGCCGAAGAAGCGGTAGGCGTGGCGGTGCTTTCCCTCATTGAACAGGTGGATATCAAAATCCGGCAGCTGGGGAGGGAAGCTGTAAGGGTCGTGCGCAATGTGCTGCTTGCCGAGTTTGTCGGCCCATTCCAGTCGAAAGGGTCCGTCGGTCTGCCCTTTCGGCAGTTCGATTTCGAAAAAATCTGATCCTTCGATTCGTTGCAGCGGTTGCTCTGTCTCGGCCAGCGCAACGCGTTCCGCCCTTGGCATGAAGACCCGAAGCAAGGTTTTTCCTGCTTCCACGTGTCGCCCCAGCACAGCGAAGGGATCGTGGTGCCTGGCTTCAGCGATCTGCTGAAGGGGGGTGGGCAGTGTGGTTTTGGATTCTTTGCTCATGATTAAAAACTCAGCTTCTTCGGCTACGACTCGAAGGGGACATGATGTTACCATAGCAGAACAAGAATCTGCGGTATTTATGGCTTGGCTAAGGGCCATCGAGGTAGCAATGGTAAACGACCAGAATCCACGTTTTGTCAGCCGATTGACCCGGAACACGCTCGCCTTGATCCTGGCTGGTGGACGAGGTTCGCGTCTGAAGCATCTGACCAAATGGCGCTCCAAACCCGCGGTGCCCTTCGGCGGGAAATTCCGGATCGTCGACTTCCCTCTCTCCAACTGCATCAACTCCGGCATCCGCCGGGTCGGTGTCCTGACCCAGTACAAAGCCCACTCGTTGATTCTTCATATCCAGCGTGGTTGGGGTTTTCTGCGTGGTGAGTTCGGTGAGTTTGTTGAGCTGCTACCCGCCCAGCAGCGTATCGAGAGCAGCTGGTACGAAGGCACGGCGGATGCGGTCTACCAGAATCTGGACATCCTGCGCAGCCATAATCCCGACTATGTGCTGGTTCTGGCCGGCGACCATGTCTACAAGATGGATTACGGCACCATGATCGCTGAGCATGTGGAGTCAGGGGCTGATATGACAGTTGGCTGCCTCACGGTCGATATCGAAACCGCCAAAGAGTTCGGTGTCATGACGGTGGACGAGAGTAACCGCGTCATCGATTTTCAGGAGAAGCCCGATCAGCCGAAACCGATCCCCGGACGTGATGACGTAGCACTGGCCTCCATGGGCATCTATGTTTTTAATCGTAAATTTCTCTTCGAGCAGCTGATCAAGGATGCCGATACGCCAGACTCCTCCCACGACTTCGGCAAAGACATCATTCCAAGAGTGATCAGCAAGTATCGGGTTCAGGCCTACCCGTTCACCGACACCACCAGTGGCAAGCAGGCCTACTGGCGCGATGTGGGGACGATCGATGCCTTCTGGTCCTCCAATATCGAGCTTATCGGGGTCACCCCGCCGTTGAATCTCTACGACCGCAGCTGGCCGATATGGACCTACCAGGAACAGCTGCCGCCGGCCAAGTTCGTCTTCGATGATGATGAACGGCGTGGTATGGCGGTCGACTCCATGGTCTCCGGCGGCTGTGTTATCTCCGGGGCCAAGGTTCAGGACTCGTTGCTCTTCTCTAACGTGAGGGTCAACTCCTACAGTGAGGTCGACCACACGGTGGTGCTGCCTGACGTCAATATCGGTCGCAACTGCCGCATCACGAAGGCGGTTATCGATCGCGGCTGCGATATTCCCGAGGGTACGGTGATTGGCGAGGACCCGGCAGCCGATGCCGAACGCTTCTACGTCAGCGAGCAGGGCGTAGTGCTGGTAACGCCGGAAATGTTGGGGCAGGTCATCCATCATGTCCGCTAGTTCAACGCCGCCGCCACTTCAGGTCGTTTTCTGCTGGCATATGCATCAGCCCTATTACAAGGGCGCGGGACGGAGCGACTTCCACCTTCCCTGGGTCTATCTGCATGGCATCAAGGATTACACCGATATGGCCGCGCATCTGGAGAACAATCCGGATGCCAAGGCAGTGGTCAATTTCGCACCGGTACTGCTTGAGCAGATCGATGACTATGTGGAGCAACTGCAAGCCTGGCTCGATCGCGGCATTCTGATACGCGATCCGGTGCTGGCGGCGCTGGCCGGGCCTGGCATGCCGGTAGATACCAAATCGAGACGGGCGATCATCATGGCCTGTCTGCGTGCCAACGAACATCGGCTGATAAACCGTTTCAGGCATTTTGAGGAGCTGGCCAAGCTCGCCCGGCATGCATTGGAGCACGCAGATACGGTGCCCTATCTGAACGATCAGTTTCTGGCCGATCTGCTGGTCTGGTATCACTTGGCCTGGATCGGTGAGTGCACCCGCGTCAACGACCTGCGCGTGCGTTCCCTACAAGCCAAGGGGCGAGGTTTCAGCACCGAAGATCGGCAACGTCTGGTTGAGCTGATTTGGGAGGTGCTCAGTACGCTCACGCCTCGCTACACCACGCTGGCCAAAAAAGGCCAGGTCGAACTCTCAGTGACGCCCTATGCCCATCCCATCGTGCCGTTGTTGATCGAAATGGATAGTGCGAAAGAGGCACTGCCTAGCATTAACATGCCGGAGCTGGAGAACTATCCGGGAGGGGAGGCCAGGTCGCGCTGGCATATTCGCAAGGGCATCGAGGTTTTCGAAAAACACTTCGGATTTCGCCCCCGTGGCTGTTGGCCGTCGGAAGGTGCGATCAGCGGAGCGGCCGTCAAGATGCTGGAGGAGGAGGGGTTCAAATGGGCCGCTTCCGGACAGCAGGTGTTGAGCAACAGCCTGATGACATCCAGCGAACAGGCCCATCTGCCGGACAACTGGGTGCATACCCCCTATCGGCTGCAGGAGGGGAGACTCAATCTCTTCTTCCGTGACGATGGTCTGTCGGACCTGATCGGTTTCACCTACGGTGAATGGCATGCGGACGATGCGGTGGGTGACCTGATCAACCATTTAGTCAATATCGCCGAGGCCTGTAAAGGGAATCCCCAGGCCGTGGTCTCCATCATCATGGATGGGGAGAATGCCTGGGAGTATTACCCGAATAACGGTAGCTATTTCCTCGATGCCATGTATGCAAGAATCGCCGAGCATCCACGACTGCAATTGACCACCTTCTCGCATGTCCAGAAACGCTCACGGCGTCTGGCGCCCAAGCTGGGCAGGTTGGTGTCTGGCAGCTGGGTCTACGGTACCTTCACCACCTGGATTGGTGACAAGGACAAGAATCGAGCCTGGGATCTGCTGGGGCAGGCGAAAAAGGATTTTGACCAGGCCTTGATGACGCATGATTACAGCGCAGAGAGAATGGAGGCCCTGGAACGGCAGTTGGCGATCTGTGAGGGATCGGACTGGTTCTGGTGGTTCGGTGACTATAATCCTGGCGCTACTGTCAGCGACTTCGAGAAACTCTTTCGCATCCAGTTGTCCTACCTCTACGAGTTGTTGGAGATCCCCACACCAGATCATCTCAAGCGTGTGTTTGCCGTCGGCAGCGGGGATCCCTCGTTAGGCGGCGTTATGATAAAAAATTGACTGAGTTGTAAATATTTATGCCTCCACATCTGCGAGACGCTGACTGTTTGTCCACGGTGATGGCAGATGTCTGAGCCGACCCCTGGTACCAGTCATCAGCTGTTGACGCGACGCCGAGCCGGCATTCTGCTTCACATCACCTCACTGCCCGGGTCCGCTGCAGTGGGTGATTTGGGAAGTCAGGCCTACCGCTTTGTCGATTTTCTGGTTTCGGCCGGTATGAGTGTGTGGCAGATCCTGCCTATCGGCCCTACCATGCACGACAATTCGCCCTACCAAAGCAGCTCGATGTATGCCGGGAATCCGCGCCTGATCAGCCTGGAAATGCCGCTGCAGAAGGGTTGGCTGGAAGCCATGCCGAAGCAGTCTAAGCCACTCACTGATGAGACCAAGGCGAATTACATCAAGCTGGCCTGGGAGGGCTTCAAGGCCCGGGCAGATGAAGCCGATCAGAGCGATCTGCAGCGTTTTACGGCGGAGCAGGGTTGGTGGCTGGAAGATTATGCCTTGTTTCAGGCTCTGCGGATTGAAGAGAAACGCTGCTGGTGGGATTGGCATCAGACATTGCGTGACCGGGATCCCCAGGCCTTGGCCATGGCCAGGGCCAGGCTCAAAAAGCTCATCGAAGAGACCAAATTCGAACAGTATCTGTTCTTCACCCAATGGATGCATCTCAAGCGCTACGCCAATGAGCAGGGGGTGTTGTTGTTCGGTGATGTGCCGATCTTTGTCGCCCATGACAGTGCTGAGGTCTGGGCGCATCGGGAGTTTTTCGATCTGCTCGATGATGGACATCCGCGGGTGGTGGCTGGCGTGCCTCCCGACTACTTTTCCGAGACCGGTCAGCGCTGGGGGAATCCGCTCTACCGGTGGGATGTGATGGAGGCGGACGGATTCAGTTTCTGGATCAACCGCCTCAAGGTCCAATCGACCCTGTTCGACTTTCTGCGCATCGATCACTTCAGAGGATTCGAGGCCTACTGGGAGATTCCCTCCACGGAGGAGACGGCCATCAATGGCCATTGGGTCAAAGCGCCCGGGGAGCGTCTTTTCGGCAAACTCTATGAGGCCTTGCCCCATCTGGAACTGGTTGCCGAGGATCTGGGTATCATCACCCCTGAAGTCGACGCAATGCGTAAGGCGCACGGATTACCCGGCATGAAAATTCTCCAGTTCGCCTTTACCGGTGGACCGGACAACCCCTATCTGCCGTTTCACCATACAAGGGACTCTGTCGTCTACACCGGTACCCACGATAACGACACCACCCTGGGTTGGTATACCAGTCTGGATGATGCATCCCGCGAGTTTGTCGATGACTACCTGGGCCACTCCCGGGAAGTCATGCCCTGGCCGGTGATTCGTAGCGCCTTGGCCTCCCGCGCCAATCTGGCAATCATCCCCATGCAGGATGCACTGGGACTGGACGGCGAGCACCGTATGAACACACCGGGCACCACCCAGGGCAACTGGAATTGGCGATTTCAGTGGGAGGAAATCGAACCCGATACAGTTGAGCGCCTACTGCACCGGGTCAGCATCTATGGTAGGTGTTAGCGCCTATCAGGTGTGTGTAACCCGCTGAGGGATGGCAAAAAATA
>JARRNY010000004.1:0-42282 GCA_037384445.1 Candidatus Thiodiazotropha sp. | reverse complement strand
CCGGTGACCGGGTCTTCATCAATACCGTACTTTGGTGCGAAAAAGCGGCTGACGAAATCGCACCTCTCACTTTTGGCGGTAATCGCCACACCACGCAGATCGAGTTGACTCAAGAGAGTGAGATCGGGATTGGCCTCTGTCACGCTGGCTTCGCTGTCAAAGACTACGATGTAGTCCTCAGCGGCAAGGCACTCAAGTGGTGACTGGGCAAACGCTCTGCTGATGGCGTCGGGTGTCTGACAAGCCACAGGCGGTTGTGCGGGAAAATCCAATTCCAGCGTCTCCTGTCGTCGCCTGACGGTCAGGTTGCCACTTCGGGATTCGAAGGATATCTGTTCAGGGGCATACTCCAGATGATTGAACAGAACATGGGCGCTGGCCAGCGTGGCATGGCCGCACAGATCGACCTCGCGCACGGGAGTAAACCAGCGTATGTGAAATCCCGTATCGACCGGCACGAAAAACGCCGTCTCCGAGAGATTGTTTTCCATGGCAATCTGCTGCATCACGCTATCGGACAGCCAACTGCCCAGCGGACAGACGGCTGCCGGATTGCCTTCAAAGGGTTTTGCGGCGAAGGCGTCGACCTGGTAGAGCGTCAGTTTCACGCTTTTGCGAGGGTGTTCGTGAATAGCTATCGGCGGCAGGCCTCTCGGCGACTATGCTCACGGCGGCAATGGTGACTTTTCCACTCATGCTCCTCGGGAATCAGTACGGAGCGGGCAAACTGCGCAAAGATGGCGTGTCCGCGCTTGGTTGGATGAATCCCATCCCAGAACAAATAGCGCTTGGGTACGGTACAGCTGTAGGGTGGTGTGTTGGGCATCAGGCAGGCATCCGTCGCATTGCCGAGGCCATAGTGTTGAGGGTCCGAGACAATGTCTAGCAGTCCTTGATAGAGGTCGAACTTGGTGATCGTGAGATCGGGCAGTTGAGCCTGAAGTTGTGCGATCAACCCATCCAGCCCGGCGTTGAACTGGACAGAGATCATGGCCGCGCCAAGGGCTGCGCCGGGTGACAGCAGATCGAGGGTGCGAATGGCCGGTGTCAGTGACAGATCGGGAGTATTGGTGATGAGCAATTCCCTGTTGCCGTGTGCATAGAGCGAGAGGATGTTATCCGAGATCGCTGTCAGGGCTTCAGTCAGAATCATCGCGCTAGCGCCGCCGCTTGGATCCACCGCAAAAGCGGCGATGGCGTCACGCACATCATTGCTGCCGAACTCGATCACCGTGAGTGTCCTCTTATCCTGTATGCCTGAGGTTTGCGAGAGATAGATGTTGACTTGATCGGTGAAGTCAAAGCCGCCGCCGTTATTGCGTGCGCGTGCTCCCCCTACCGCGTAGTTGCTATTTCTTTTATGCCCGTTGCTGCTGCTGGCAAACACCGGCCTGGCAGAGGCTTTCAACTCCAGGGCGCGGGCTAACTGTTCGATCCAGGTGGGGCCGTCGCTGAAGTGATGACCGCCGATGCTATAGGGGGCGTCTGGGACCAGTAGTGCATCGAGGGTCTCATAGGGGGGCGTCAATGCGGTGCCGAGCAGGTAGTAGGCGTTGCCGGGGTCGGACAGGCTGTCGCCGAAGACGACCATACGGTCGTAATCTCTATCGGCATAGGAGAGTGCCGGCAGCAGGGTGAAAAATAGAAAGATCAGCCAACGCAGCGGTTGTTGTCGGTGCATGTCGCTTACCTCTTCTTGGTTCTTGTTTGATCCCTGAGACCTGTCCCGTTGCGGTTTGCTGGGTAAAAACATCCACAGCTCGCAGCAGCATGATCGGGTCTGAACAGTATAGAGGCTATTCCGGGTGTTTGGCGATGGGGTGCTATTCAACCTCCGCCACGCCGGAAAGCGAGTTCGAAGCGAGAGAGGAAGCGTTCTATAGCCTCGGCTGTGCAGGCATGAAAGCTGAATTCGACGACAGTTTCTGGCAACTCCAAGGCACCTATCCGCTTACATCCCTGTTGCCCAAGTCTGATCTCGATCTCTCCGCCGCCGTTCTGCAGCGTGAATTTCCGGCCTGTGGCATCGGATCGATAGGGATAGAACTTACCCAGCGGTTTCAGGCTGTGGCGAAACTCGGCATGGCTGATCGACATGACACGCCGGGTCGGCCAGTCTGCGCTCATCCACCGGCCACCGGGGGCCAGAGGGCGATGACGTCCTGATCCTGCAATTGATAGCTGTCCCGTTGGGAGGGGGGGACGAAGAGGCCGTTGCAGACCACCAGATGAGCCTGTTCCTGCGGCACCTGAAAGCGCTCCATCAGTTGGTAGATGGTCGATCCCTCGGGCATCTCAACGTGGACGCTCTGCTGCCGGGCATTGGCCGGCAGATAGCGCATCAGATCGGCAAACAGTTTGAATTCGACGTTGACCACGAATTCAGCAGACTCCCTGTACCGATCCGAGATAGGCCTCCATCAGGCGGGTCGGATCCTGCATGAGACGATCCTTCCATACCCCCAGGGGTGCCTGACTGCGGATCAGTCCCCGCAATACCCCCAGATGCTGGCTGTGCCCCAGGCTGCTGGCGCCAATCAAGCGATCCTCATCGAAGTGGAGGGTGAGGTAGTCGTAGCTGTCACGGTTCAACAGAACCGCCTGCTCGCCGCCCGGCACCCCGTCCCACTTACCGAAAGAGGCGGAGATCAATCCCAGGGTGTCGAGGATATTCATGTTGATGCTGCCGTGGTGCTGGACCTGCTCTCTGCCGACCATATTACTGGCGGCAATGCGTGCATGCTCCACCGCAGTGGTCTGGATCGCCTGCACCGAATAGCTGCCGGTGGAGAAGTCGCGCCCCTGGGCTACGTCGCCGGCGGCGTAGACATCCGGGTAGTTGGTCTGCAGGTGATCGTTGACCAGAACGCCCTGGTCCATCTCGATGCCCGAGCCCTCGAGAAAAGCGGTGTTGGAGCGCACCCCCATGGCCGTGATGACCAGTTCGGCAGGGATGGTGGTGCCGTTGTCGAGGTGGACTCGAAGTGCCGATCCGTCGCTCTCGATGGCGTCCACGCCGCTTTCGGTCAGGACCTGCACGCCTTTCTCTTCACACCAGCGTTTCAACAGGCTGCCGGCCTCAGCGTCGAGCATACGGGGCACCATGCGGTCGCCCTTCTCCACCACGGTGAGAGTGACATTGCGATCAACCAGTGACTCCATGATGATGCAACCGATAAAGCCGGCGCCGATGAGCACCACGGGCGACCCTGGGCGGGCCCGTTTCACGATGGCGCGGGTATCTTCCAGTGTCCAGCAGTTGTGCACCCCGGGCAGATCGATGCCGGGGATCGGCGGTTTGAGGGGAATGGCGCCGGTGGCGATAAGGCAGCGGTCGTAGCTCAGGCTGTCACCACTTTCGAGCTGGAGGGTGCGCTGTTCCGGGTCGAGTCGGTTGACCCGGTCGTGCCGCAGGGCGATCCCCTGATCGGCGTAGTGGTTCGGCTCCTTGCGCAGATAGGTGCCGGTTTCGTCGATCCGCTCCACCAGCAGATAGGGGATGGCCATGCGCGAATAGGGATCGGCCGACTCGCTGCTGACCAGCGTGATTTCGCAGCTCGGATCGAGCTTGCGCAGGGTCTCGCCAGCGTTTACTCCCGCCGGTCCTCCCCCGATGATGACGTGATGCATGATACCCCCGCTTAGCTCAGACCGAGGCGCTGGCGGGTCTCGCCGGTCGGTACGCCATCGGTGCTCCAGCCGCGCAGCTCATAGTACTCGGAGAGCATCACCGGCAGATCGGCCACCCGTCCGGCGGCAGGGCCCACATTGGCCGGTTCGGTCAGCAACCGCTTGGGCAGGGTGTCGTCAGCAGAGGTGATACCGGCCTGCAGATTGAAGTCCCGTTCCATGTTCCAGATGCGCTCGCCCATCTCCAGCATGCGTTCAGCCGTCCACTCGCCTTCACAGGCGCCGTCGACCTGGGGCGCGATGTCCTCCAGGGTCCAGGCGAAAGTGGTGAAGAGACAGAGCCCGCTTGAGTCGACTGCGGCGGTGGCATCCTGAAACGCCTTTACCAGTCCAGCCTTGCCTTCGGTGACCAGTGGGTCGGTCTTCTCGGGGATGCCCAGTACCTCGGAGGCGACGGTATAGCCGCGCAGATGGCAGGCCCCCCGGTTGGAGGTGGCATAGGCCAGCCCCATGCCCTGGATGCCGCGCGGATCGTAGGCGGGGAACTCCTGACTCTTCACCGTCATGGAGAGTTCCGGGTGGCCGTACTTCTCGCACAGACGTCGTGAGCCGAGCCCCAGGTCGGCGCCGAAGCCTTCACCACTCATCATCGATTCAGCAGCCCAGACCAGGGCCTCGGCCGAACCGAAAGAGAGATCCACGCCACCGGTATGCTCCTGGGTAATGGCGCCGATCTTGTAGAGCTCCATGGCGGCGGCCAGGGTTGAACCGAAGGAGATCGGATCGTAACCATCCTCGTTGCAGAGGAAGTTGACGTAGGTCAGGGCGTCCAGGTCGTCGATGCCGGTGTCGGGGCCCAGAGCCCAGGCGGCTTCGTATTCGAGTCCGCCCGAGTTGCCCCAGTATTCCGGTTTGTTCTGGATCGAGAAGTGGCCCTGGTCAATGGTCGATATGCGTCCACAGGCGATAGTGCAGCCGAAACAGCCGGCATTGGTGGTCAGGTTGGGTTTACCGTCGGAGCGGCGGGGCTCATGCATCGCCTCGCCCGATACGCTGTTCGCGCCTTCGAACTTCACCTCTTTCATGTTGCGGGTGGGCAGGGCGCCCATCTCGTTGATCACATTCATCAGCACCTGGGTGCCGTATTTGGGCAGTCCCTGTCCGGTGACGGCATTGTCGGCCAGCACCTGTTTTCCCTCTTTGACAGCCTGCATGAATTTGTCCGGGTCATCGAGATTGCCGACACCCTGGGTGCCACGAACGGCCACTGCCTTGAGGTTCTTGGAGGCCATTACGGTACCGACGCCTGAGCGTCCGGCGGCCCGATGCAAATCGTTGACGACGGCCGCATAGAGACAGCCCGCCTCTGCGGACCGGCCTACCGCCGCGATGCGCAACATGGGGTCCTGATGACGGTTGTGCAACCATTCGTCGGTTTTCCAGACGCTGGTGCCCCAGATCTCGTCAGCGGGGAGCAGCTGCGCCTGATCGTTGAGAATGTGCAGATAGACCGGTGTGGGAGACTTACCCTCGAAGATAATCATGTCCCAACCCGCATTCTTGATTTCGGCGCCGATAAAGCCACCGGAGTTGGAACAGGCCACACAGCCGGTCAAGGGACCCTTGGTGATCACCGAATAGCGCCCACCTGTGGCGGCCATGGTGCCGGTCAGGGGGCCGGTGGCCATGATCATCTTATTCTCCGGGCTCAGAGGGTCCACCTTGGGATCGACCTCTTCGACCAGATACTTGGTTGCCAGTCCGCGTTGGCCCAGATACTCCTGAGCCCATTGCCGGTTGAGTGATTCGGGGACACAGGTCCCGGCGGTCAGATTGACGCGGAGAATTTTTCCGGTCCAAGACATGTCAGTTCTCCTCTCGATTAGGCTGTGGCGGCACTGCCGGTATCTGTTTTACTCGCCCAGGCGCGCATCTTTTCAAACCCCGTCTGGTCGGCATCCACATAGGTGATGGCCCCTGTCGGACAGGCTTTGGCGCAAGCGGGATCTCCACCGCAAAGATCGCACTTGATGACCTTGCCTGTGTCGCTGTTGTAGTTGACGGTGCCGAAGGGGCAGGCGATGGTGCAGACCTTGCAGCCGACGCAGACTGCATCACGGACGATTTTCGCCCCGGTATTTGCATCGTAGACGATGGCATCAACTGGACACGCCTGCATGCACCAGGCCTCGGAACATTGCGTGCAGGAGTAGGGGACGAAACGTCCCTCATGATGCAGCGTGAAGATACGGATTCTCGATTTGGAGGGATTGAATATGCCCTCGTTCTCATAGGAGCAGGCCATCTCGCACTGCACACAACCGGTACACTTGCCTGCATCGATCAACAGGGACTTCTGCATTTTTTTCTCCTTCCGGTGCTATTTATATTGCCTTGAGACGCAACAACAGGTCGCATTGGATTAGCGTTAACAGGCCCTGGATGGCTATACGAAGCAAAGCACTTTGCTTGCAACAGGCAACCCGTCTCAATAACGAATCCCTGTTATGAGGTATGACTGGCATGTGTCTGTATGAAGCTGACGCTTATAGCCAAAAAAGGTCAGGATGTTGACTAGCGTAGACGGCGAAAATCCGTTGTTCAATCCATTTGATGGACTATCTGTCAGGGTAATAATTGCAAGGAAAAATTGCGACTTATTGTGACCAGAATGACCAAGTAAAAACCCTAATAAGCGGATGCACTGGGTGTATTTAGCCAGCAGGGAAATGCTGAGATAGCGCGGTAAAATTGCCGTTGGCCGGGATTGCTGGGGCAGGGTTCCAACCTGGGCGCTGATCGAATGTGTCGGTTGGGCTCCGGCGCCACCTGATGTGTTTCATCTTTAAGAAACTCTCGATCGGCAGGTTGCAACGATAGCGTCAAAGCTCGTGCCCGTTTTTGTCAATCGACCAGGACCTGTGTTAAATACTGGTTACTTTTGTGGAATTTGACTCTCCACGGAAGGGCAGAGATTTAAAACAACGAAAAACCCGACAAAACTATAACATCACGGAGGTATCAATATGGCCGTGAGGAATCGTCTTCATCGAAGTGAACTGGCCGTACCGGGAAGCAATCCACGCATGCTGGAAAAGGCGCCTGAGGCGGGTGCCGATCTGGTCTTTCTCGATCTGGAGGACGCTGTTGCGGTGAGCGACAAGATCGAGGCCCGCAAACACATCATCCACGCCCTCAAGCACTATGACTGGTCCCGCTGTGCAGTCTCCATCCGTATCAACGGGCTCGACACCCACTTTTGCTATCGCGACATCATCGAAGTGGTAGAGGCCGCGGGTGATAAGCTCGACACCATTCTGGTGCCCAAGGTCAATCAGCCCTCCGATCTGCAGTTTGTCGCGCTGCTGCTGGAGCAGATCGAAACAGCAATGGGCTATGCCCCGATCAACCTGCATGCACTGATCGAGACCGCCATGGGCATGGCCAATGTGGAGGCGATCGCCCAGACCTGTCCCGAGCGGCTCGAAGCCCTGGTCTTCGGCGTCGCTGACTATGCCGCATCCACCCAGGCCCGGACCACCAGCATGGGTGGCATCAACCCCGACTACCTGGTGTTGGATGATCCCGATGCCCAGGGTCATCGTCAGGCCTTCCTCGGCAATCAGTGGCACTTTGCCATGTCGCGTATGATCGTTGCCTGCCGCGCCTATGGTCTGCGGCCTATCGACGGACCCTACGGGGACTTCAGCGATCCTGAGGGCTATCTGGCGGTAGCGCGTGCTTTTGCCGCCCTGGGCGGGGAGGGCAAGTGGGCCATTCACCCCTCGCAGATCGAACTGGCCAACCAGGTCTTTACCCCCGCTGAGGCGGAGGTGACCCGGGCTCAACGCATCATTGAGTCGATGCAGCAGGCGGCGGCCGAGGGCCGTGGCGCGGTGAGTCTCGACGGACGCATGATCGATGCCGCCTCTATCCGTCAGGCTGAGGTGGTGATTGCCAAGATGGAGCAGATCGAGCGCCTGAGTGCTGCCGAGGAGAAGGTGGTGGCATGAACATCCACGAATATCAGACCAAGGAGCTGTTTCGCGGCTATGGCATTCCAGTACCCGAGGGGCGCATGGCCCACTCAGCCAATCAGGCGGTCTCAGTGGCCGAAGAGATGGGGGGCGACGGCTGGGTGGTCAAGGCGCAGATCCATGCCGGCGGACGCGGCAAGGCGGGTGGAGTGCAGTTGGCGGGCAGTGTCGACGATGTACGCCAGCATGCGGAAAATCTCATCGGCTCCCGGCTGGTGACCAAGCAGACCGGTGAGGCCGGGCGTCTGGTCAACCGGGTGCTGGTGGAGCAGATGCAGCAGATCGAGGCGGAGTACTACCTGGGACTGATCATCGACCGGGTCAGCCAGCGTATCACCCTGATCGCCTCCGCCGCCGGTGGTATGGAGATCGAAGAGGTAGCGGCGGCGACACCGGAGAAGGTGATTCGTGAGGTGGTCGACCCAGCCGTCGGCCTGCAGGATTTTCAGTGCCGCAAGGTGGCGGCAGGTATCGGCCTCAGCGGCAAGCAGATCGTCACCGCCGGCCGGCTGATGAAACGCCTCTACCGTTGCTTCCGCGACAAGGATGCTCTGATGGTGGAGATCAACCCGATGGTGACCACCAAAGCGGGGCAGTTTCTCGCTCTGGACGCCAAGATGTCGTTTGATGGCAATGCCTTGTTTCGCCAGGCGGAGGTCGCCGATCTGCGTGACTTCGACGAAGAGGACCCGAAAGAGGTGGAGGCTTCCGGCCATGACCTCAACTACATCGCCCTCGATGGCAGCGTCGGTTGCATCGTCAACGGTGCCGGACTGGCGATGGCGACGATGGATGCCATCAGCCTCTATGGTGGCCGCCCGGCCAACTTTCTCGATGTGGGTGGCGGCGCCTCGCCGGAGAAGATCGCCAACGCCTTCCGTATCGTGCTGGATGACCCGAACGTCAAGGTGCTGCTACTGAATATCTACGCCGGTATCAACCGCTGTGACTGGATCGCCGAGGGCATCGTCAAGGCGATGGCCGACCAGGCGATCCGGGTGCCCATCATAGTTCGCCTGGCGGGTACCAACCTGGAGGCAGGGAGAAAGATCCTTGCCGAATCGGGACTCGACTACATTCACGCCGATCGCCTCAGCGACGCAGCGGAGAAGGCAGTGAAAGCCATCAGGGGGGAGGCGCTATGAGTATTCTGGTGAATAAAAAATCGCGGGTTATCTTCCAGGGCTTCACAGGTCAGCACGCCACCTTTCACGCCCAGGAGGCAATCCGCATGGGCACCAACGTGGTCGGCGGCGTGACGCCGGGCAAGGGCGGTCAGAGCCACATTGAGCGCCCGGTCTTCGATACCGTCAAAGAGGCGGTGATCGAGACGGGCGCCGACGTCAGCGTGGTCTTTGTGCCGCCGCCGTTCAGCGCCGATGCCATCATGGAGGCGATCGATGCCGGTATCGAAGTGATCGTGGTGATTACCGATGGCGTGCCGGTGCAGGATATGGTGCGGGTCAAACGCTACCTGATTGGTCATGACGCTATCATCATCGGCCCCAATACAGCGGGGGTTATCACCCCTGGCGAGTGCAAAGTCGGCATCATGCCGGCGCATATCTACCCGAAGGGCCGCATCGGCCTGGTCTCGCGCTCCGGCACGCTCAACTACGAGGCGGTGGAGCAGATGAGCGAGTTGGGGCTGGGAATCTCCACCAGCATCAGTATTGGCGGCGATCCGGTCAACGGTTGCGACTTCCTGACCCTGTTGAAGCGGTTTGCCAATGATCCGGAGACCGACGCGGTACTGATGATCGGCGAGATCGGCGGTTCACAGGAGGTGGAGGCCGCTGCCTGGGCGCGGGAGCAGATGGAGAAGCCCTTGATCGGTTTCATCGCCGGGGCTACCGCACCGCCTGGACGTACCATGGGACATGCGGGAGCAATCATCTCCGGTGAGTCCGATACCGCACAGGCGAAGATGCGCCGGTTGGATCAACTGGGCGTGACCGTGGTGCAGAATGCGGCGGAGATCGGGCTGACGGTGCAGCGCAGCCTTTGCGAGACGGTAGCCTGAGTCGAATGCGACTTTGTTAAGCGGCTATTGGTTGGGCTGAGTCCAGCCGACACTTTTCATCGTGGGTCGCTATTGGTGGGGCAGGGCCCCACCCTACAGCCTGAATGGAGCGGTAGGGTGGGGCCCTGCCCCACCAATGGCCGATGGAATAACATCAGCAGCGTTCGGGGCTGAATCGACGGTCGGCAGAGCAGATTGTTGTGACTGGCCGTGGATGGGAGCAGACACGCTGGGGGGCTCACCGCTCAGTGGTACTTCTCGGTGGTGTAGTGTCCCGGCTCCTGCTTGCGGTTTTTACGCATGCCGCGGGCCTCAAGAGCGGCGGAGACTTCACGGATCATCCCCATGTTGCCGCAGAGCATGACATGGGAATCCTCCGCTGACAGTTTCATGCCGGCGTGCTGTTCCAGACGCCCCTTCTCAAGGGCTGCCAGAATCCGCCCATGCAGGGCATCTGTCACCGTTTCACGACTGGTGATCGGAACATAGCGGAAACGCTCGCCATAGCGCTGCTGAAGGTCATCGATCTCCTCCCTATAGCTCAGCTGATCCCGCATTCTTACATTGTGCACCAGAACAATATGCTGGAATTTTTCCCAGGGTTGTTCGGTTCGCAGGATAGAGAGGTAGACCCCCAAGGCCGTGCCGGTGGCAATCATCCAGAGATTTTCACTTTCCGGCAGCTGTTCGAGGGTGAAAAAACCGTTGGGACGGGTGGAGATCCAGACCCGGTCGCCTGGCTCCAGAGCTGCCAGTCGGGTACTCAAGGGGCCGTCCTCGACCTTGTTGAAGTGGATCTCAAGTAGTTCATCCTGTGGCGGGTTGACGAAGGAGTAGGGTCTGGCCACCCGCTCGCCGTCGATATCCAGGGCCAGCCGGGTGAACTGGCCGGCAATGAAGGTATCAACCGGCGCGCGTAGCCTTAGCGAGTAGAGTCTGTCGCTCCAGAGCCGCTTCTCGATTACCGTGCCTTCAAGCCACCCTTCCATCGATATCTCCTGCGGACTGGCCGCCTGTCAGGGAAAGCAGCCAGTCTCTTGTTAAGTGCTTCAGCCCTGAATATAGGGATCTTTGGCGCTGAGTGCGAGGGCAGCTTCGTTGTATTTATTGGGGTTTATCCATGTGGGTCTGACCAGGCAGGTCATTGGGTATGGGGAGGAATGGGATAAAAAAAGCCCCCTGATGGGGGCTTTTAATTATCAATCCGGGGTCGAATCAGCCGACTCAGACGTCCTTGTTAATGATGTTGGAGAGACCACTCTCTACGCCATTGGAGTCATAGGCGGTTACGGCAAAGTAGTAGCTGCCGGAAGGCAGTGTATCCACAGTGTACTCGGTGAGGCTGTCGTCATTCAGGTCAACCAGCACTGACAGATTACTGGCGGAAGTGCCGTAGTAGACCCGGTAACCCTCGAGCTCTGTCAGTGGCAGATAGCTGCCGTCGGCACGAGTGGAGGGGGCGACCCAGGAAAGCAAAAAACTGCTGGAGCCGGATGTGGTCGGAGTTGGATCACGACTGTCTGTCGTGCTGTCGCCACCGCCGCCGCCACAGGCAGTCAACACGAGTGTCGTAACCGCGATGAGGAGAAGAGTGGTGAGCTTTTTCATGGTGAGCAACCTGAATTTTCTTGCTGTTACTCACTCTTGCGGCGTTTCAGGGGAAAGCTTCAGGTACTGGTTCACACTTTCCCTGGGTATTAAATTCTTATTTTTCGCAGTCGAATGTCAACGGCATAACTTACTGATAATAGAGAATAAAAAAGCCTGTGGCTTATGGAGCTGAAGGCGTGATGCGGTGAAAAAACGCTTATTCGGCGCGACTACGGGTTTGATCCGCCTGCAATATCCCTCGTGCCGCCCTGATAGGTCAGGCAGCTGTGCGTCAACGCTCGGCTGTAGCTGATGATTTAATTAAGAAAACAGATACTTAATCCAGGGTTATGGGTTGTTTTTCTAGCACAATGGGAGGAATATGCGGTGAATTTCACCACTTGGCAGGTGTCGGTGTGATGAAAAGGTTACTCATCATTAACAGCAAGGGAGGCTGTGGCAAGACAACCATCGCGACCAATCTGGCGGGGTACTACGCTTCGTCGGGTACGCCGACGGCATTGATCGACAATGATCCCCAGGGGTCGAGCAAGCAGTGGCTCGATCTGAGGCCGCAGAGCCTTTCACCGATCCATGGTGTGTTTGCCGGAAAGCCGACTCAGGGTGGAATGACCCGCTCATTTGCCTTGCGCGTGCCCGCCGAGACGCGCCGGGTGATTATCGATACGCCGGCGTCGATGAAACGCCTGGAGATGATGGATTTGCTGCGCAGCGCCTCAGCGGTGATCATTCCGCTACTCCCCTCGGCCATTGATCGCCATGTCACCCTCGAATTTCTCAATGAGTTGAGCACACTCTGCCGACAGATGGGTTTGCAGATACCTTTGGGAATCGTCGCCAACCGGGTGCGGCTGAATACACGCTCCTTCAAGAGTCTCCGGGAGATTCTCGAACAAAACGAGATACCTCTGGTGGCATATCTGCGAGATACCCAGAGCTATGTGCATGCAGCGGAGGAGGGGGCCTCAGTCACAGAGATCAAACCGCCGCTGCAGAAACAGGAACTGCTGCAGTGGACCGCATTGGTCTACTGGTTGGAGAGCGGCCGCATACCGCCTCATCTCGATAAGTCGCGTACCCATCTCGACAAAATACCTGTCTGATCTTTTCTCTCTTCCGTCACGCCCGGGCTGGATGACGAAAGCGGCTGCGCGATTTGCCGATGGACTGTGTCATTTCACTCGGCCAATGAGTCTGACTTGTGCTATCACATCTTGAAACGACTCTGTGAAGTGAGGACTCGATCGCAGAGTGGTCTGCTCGTCCGTCCGTTTTGGATGCCTCCGATGTTGATCCGTTTTCCCCTCTGTGAACCAATTCTCTTGCCATTCTGTGGGTAATGAAATCGAAAGGGCGTCAAAAAGAAAAAGCAAAGGCTTTTCGGGTCATATGACACAGACTGGCGGGGGCAGGCAGAGGTTGCTCTCTGTAACATCCTGTATTTCCGTGGAAGCATGGAGTGGCGCGAATACTGCTGCCCATCGATCGCTTAAAACAACAATGGAGTATCAGTATGTTTTTTCGATCAGTCTTTTTTCTCTTTCTCAGCTTTACGATTGCCTCGACCAGCCTGGCCGGCTGGGGTAATGGCGGTGGCCGGCGCGGTGGTCAGGGATTCGGACAAAACCAAAGCCAAAACCAAAGCCAAAACCAAAACCAGGGGTTGAGCGTCCAGGAGGCGGAACAGCTCGGCTATCTACGGGAAGAGGAGAAAGTGGCGCGGGATGTCTACCTGCAACTCAATGCGCGTTGGGGTCTCTATCTGTTCAGCAACATTGCAACGGCAGAACAGCGGCACATGGATTCGGTAATGAACTCACTTAATCAGTACGGCCTGACCGATTCGGCGCTCGCGCAGAGAGGTCTCTTCTCTGATCCGCAACTGCAAAGCCTGTATGACACGCTGATTGCCCAGGGAGAGGAGTCGGAGATTGCCGCTCTGAGAACCGGGGCATTGATCGAGGAGGTGGATATGCAGGATCTGGATAACATGATCGCTTCGACGGAAAAGAGCGATCTCATTGGCATGTATGAAAAGCTCCACTGCGGTTCGCGCAACCACCTGCGCGCCTTTGTGCGGCAGATGGAATACCGGGGTTTGGTCTATCGTGCACAGGTGCTGGATCAGGAGATCGTGGATGGCATTGTCGACACGCCGATGGAGCGGCGTTGCGGCGCCAATCGCTAAGCCGCTATGGTTGCGGCCGAGCGGAATCTGATCGCTTGGCCAGCCATAGCATTCACTCCACTCCCACCTCTCTTCAGTAGACGGTGGGGGTGGAACTGCCTTTATTGACTCAAACGCCTGTATTTAATGCGGTGGGGCTGATCTGCCTCGGCCCCCAGCCGGCGTTTGCGGTCAGCCTCGTAATCGGCGTAGTTGCCTTCGAACCAGACCACACCGGAATCCCCTTCGAAAGCGAGGATGTGGGTGGCGATACGATCGAGAAACCAGCGGTCATGGCTGATAATCACGGCGCAGCCGGGGAAGGTCAGCAGTGCCTCCTCCAACGCACGCAGGGTCTCCACATCGAGGTCGTTGGTCGGCTCATCGAGTAGCAGCAGGTTACCGCCGCTTTTCAGCAGCTTGGCCAGATGGACCCGGTTGCGTTCACCACCTGAGAGATCGCCGATTCGTTTCTGCTGATCCGAGCCCTTGAAGTTGAAGTGTCCCACGTAGGCCCGCGAAGGCATCTGAAAACGGTCGACAGTAATGATGTCCTGACCGTCAGAGATCTCCTCCCATACGGTCTTACTGCCGTCGAGTGCGTCGCGGCTCTGATCCACATAAGCGATCTCCACCGTGTCGCCGATACGCATCTCACCGCCGTCGGGGGTCTCCTGGCCGGTGATCATGCGGAACAGGGTCGTTTTACCGGCGCCGTTGGGTCCGATGATGCCTACGATGCCGCCCTTGGGCAGGTTGAAAGTGATGTCGTCATAGAGCACCCGGTCACCGAAGGCCTTGCTCAGCCCGTTGGCTTCGATCACCAGATCGCCGAGACGGGGGCCGGGTGGGATGTAGAGTTCGTTGGTTTCGTTACGCTTTTGGAACTCTTGCGACTGCAGTTCTTCGAAGCGTTGCAGGCGCGCCTTGCTCTTGGCGTGACGACCTTTGGGGTTGCTGCGCACCCACTCCAGCTCAGACTTCATGGATTTGATATGGGCTGCCTCTTCCCGGGCCTCCTGCTCCAGGCGCTGTTCCTTCTGCTCCAGCCAGGAGGAGTAGTTGCCCTCCCAGGGGATGCCGTGGCCGCGGTCGAGTTCCAGTATCCAGCCGGCTACGTTATCGAGGAAGTAGCGATCATGGGTGACCGCCACAACGGTGCCGGTATATTCGTGCAGGAAGCGCTCCAGCCAGGCCACTGACTCGGCGTCGAGGTGGTTGGTCGGCTCGTCGAGCAGCAGCATATCGGGCTTTTCCAACAACAGCCTGCACAGCGCAACACGTCGCCTCTCACCACCGGAGAGGGTCTTTACCTCAGCATCCCAGGGCGGCAGTCGCAGGGCGTCGGCGGCGATCTCCAGCTGGCGTTCGATATTGTGGCCGTCACTGGCCTGGATGATGTCCTCCAGCTTTGCCTGCTCCTTGGCCAGGGCATCGAAGTCGGCATCGGGCTCGGCATAGGCGGCGTAGACCTCGTCGAGCCGGGCCAGGGCCTGCTTCACCTCGCCCAGTGCCGCCTCCACGTTACCGCGCACGTCGGTGGTGTCATCCAGCTGCGGTTCCTGAGGCAGATAACCGACGCGTATGCCGGCTTGTGGCCTCGCTTCGCCTTCTATCTCAGTATCGATACCCGCCATGATGCGCAGCAGGGTCGATTTGCCTGAACCGTTGAGACCCAATACGCCGATTTTGGCGCCGGGAAAGAAGGAGAGGGAGATGTCGCGAAGAATGACTTTTTTTGGCGGGACAATCTTGCCCACCTGATTCATGGTGAAGATATATTGGGCCATGTTTGATCTGTCAGGTTAGAGACGTTTGGCGGCTGCCATCAGGCGCCGATTACTGAGCGGCGTATCATAACACGTAGAGAAATGGGCTCGATAGCGAGACGCCAGGGCCTGCCTCCTTCGCTGTTGTCTCGCTATATCTCCGAGCGATTTTCGAAGGGGTTTTCAGGCTGACGCCTGGTCTGTCCTCCAGTACTCGTCTGCTGTTTTCTGAACAGTTTTAGCAGCTCTTCTTCGGCAACGGGATGGCTGTAGTAGAAGCCCTGTGCCAGATGGCAGCCGGCGTTGAGCAAGTGGTCGATCTGGGGCCGGTTCTCGACCCCCTCAGCGATCAGATCCAGGTTCAACCCTTTGGCCATGGCGATGATGGCATTGATAATCGAGTTGTCGCCCTTCGATTTGATGCCCTGGACGAAGGATTGGTCCATCTTCAAGGTGTTGATGGGCAGGGTCTGCAGGTAGCCGAGCGAGGAGTAGCCGGTGCCGAAGTCGTCGATGGCGATGCGGATGCCCTTGTCGGCTAGCTTGGAGAGTGTCTCGATCGCCTTGTCCATGTCCTGCATGATGGCGTGCTCGGTGATTTCGAGCTCGAGGATGTTTCGCGGCAACTGCATGCGCTTGATGATCTTCAGCGTTTTGGCGACGAACTGTTCCATCTCCAGTTGTTGTACCGAGATGTTGACCGAGAGGCTGATGCGGATCGACTCTTCGTCCATCCAGCGCTTGATGTCGTAGCAGGCTTTGCGCAGTACCCACTCGCCCAGCGGGATGATCAACCCAGACTCTTCGGCCACACTGATGAACTCGTTCGGCTGGATCAGTCCCCTTTCCGGGTGTTGCCAGCGGACCAATGCCTCGACACCGACCATTTTGCCATTGATGATGTCGAACTGGGGTTGGTAGTAAAGCCGCAGCTCATTGGTGGAAAGGGCCTTGCGCAGGCCGTTCTCGATGTCGAGCGACTGCGAGTAGTGGGTCTTCATCTCTTCGGCGTAGAAGGCGTAGCCGTTCTTGCCGGCGTTCTTCACCTTGTACATGGCGATGTCGGCGTTTTTGATCAACGTATCCTTGGTGTCGCCGTCCGAGGGATAGATTGAAATACCGATGCTGAAGCTGATGTAGATCTCTTCGTTCTTGATGACGAAAGGTTGCGTGGTGATGCGTAGAATCTTCTCTGCCAGGTTGCGTGCGTCCTGATCGTCGTTGATCTCGGGTATCAGCAGATTGAACTCATCGCCGCCGACGCGGGCCAGGGTGTCGGCTTCGCGCAGTTCGCTGCGCAAGCGCTGCGCTACCGCTTGCAGCAGTTCATCACCGACAAAGTGGCCGAGCGAGTCGTTGATGATCTTGAAGCGATCCATGTCGAGGTAGAGTATCGCCAGCTTTTTACCGCTGCGCTTGGATTGCGCCATTGCCATGTTGAGACGATCGCGGAACAGGGTCCGGTTTGGCAGATTGGTCAGCAGGTCATGGTAGAGCTGATACTTGATGAGCTCCTCGGCCTGTTTTCTTTCGGTGATGTCGCGAGCTACCCCATAGGTGCCGATGAACTCTTTGTGGTTGTCCACGTCCAGGCTATAGATGCCGATAGCGCTGAGTTCGATCGGTACTGAACGGGATTCGAAATAGCGTGGGCTCTCACCATCTTTGCAGCGCAGCCGCATTTCGGAGCTGCGGGTTGCGCGATCACCGGTGCGCCGTTCGTTGAAGGTATAGGTGGCCTGGTCGATGTCATCTTCAAAGATAAGTTTGGAAAAGTGTTCGCCGAGGAGCTCGTCCTGTTGATAACCCAGCAGTGTTTCGGCGCGGTCGTTGACAAAGGCGAAGCGACCTTCCTGATCCAGAAGGTAGATCATGTCCGGGGAGTTGTTGACGATGAACTTATGCAGGTTCTCCGACTCTTCGAGGCGCTGCTGAATTGATGAGTTTTCCTGTTTTAACTTACGGCGCTCCAGGGTATTGGAGATGGCTTGCAGGAGTTCATCCGGGGCATAGGGTTTGCGCAGGAAATCCTGGGCGCCACGGCGCAGCGCCTGAGTCGCGTGATCGAACGAGGTCTCCCCGCTGACCACAATGACATCACAGTCGATCTTATGCTCGTTGATGAAAGCCATCACCCCGTGACCGTCGAGGTCCGGCATGTTGAGATCAAGCAGAATGAGGTCGAATGGGCGCTCACTGAGCAGCTCGACCGCCTCCCGACCGCCCTCGGCCAGAGTCGCTTCGTAGCCAGCGAGGCGGAGCATCTCTTTCAGGCTGGCTCGCGCGCGGGGTTCGTCGTCCACTATCAGTAGGCTTGCGTGAAAGCTGCGAGGCGTTACCTTGATTTTGATTTTTTTAGGAATTCTTTCGAACTCTCTTTGGATGCCTCTCCAGGGTGCCGGATAGATCGAGTGCATGATTGGCTCCGCTTAACGTTTTCCGACCCGTGGCAGATAGAGCTGAAAACGGGTGCCTTGCCCCGCATTGGAAGTACAGCTGATCTGGCCGGAAAGTTCGTCCATCAGGTTTTTGACAATGGCCAATCCCAAGCCGGAATGTGTGCTGTCCTTAGTGGAGGTGACGGGCGTAAAGAGTTGTTGCATGATTTCTGTAGGGATACCGGGCCCGTCGTCGGTAACCTGGATTTCGATATGCGCCTTGCCGTTGAGAAAGGCGTTGTCGCGGGTGGTGATGGTCACATTGCCCCCTTCCTCCATCGCCTCCACGGCATTTTTTACCAGATTGGTCAGAATCTGCTTGATATGGCTGCGTTGTGTGCGAAGCCCGCGCATGGATCGGTCAAGGTCCAGCGTTGAGGCAATATTGTGTGATGGAAAGAGGGAAGACTGGAAGAGTTTGTCCAGATCTCCAATCAGCTGATTGATGTCGACGATGCGCTGCTGCTGTTCGACGTCGGTCGGTATATCCCGAATACGCAGGATGATCTTTCCGACCCGGTCGATCTCCTCACGGATGATGCTCAACTCCTCCTGTACCGGATGTTCCTCGCCCAGCTTCATGCCCAGAATGTGGAGGTAGTTGTTGATGATGCCCAATGGATTGTTGGCCTCATGCACCACCTTGCGCGCCTCGAGATGGAAGGCAGCCCGCTCTTCATCGATCAGCGCGCTGTATTGCCGCTCCGCTTCACGCTGACGTTGCACGGTTTGTGCTGCCTCGTGGGCGAAAATTCCGAGCAGTTCCCGCTGCTGCGACAATGCCTCCCATTCGGCGGGGTAGGCACCGAGCGCGATCAGCCCCAGCGGCTGTTGTTGGCTCGTCAGTGGTAGGTAACTCAGCACATCGCGTTTCAGATATCGCGCCAGTTGCTGGTCGGCGACCGAGGGATCAGATGCCGGCTCTGCATCCGCGTTGCTGCAGATCTGCCGCTTGAGAAAGGCGCTCGCGGCGAGGCTGCGCTCGGATTCGAGTGAGAAGGCCAACTCGCCGAGCAGGGCCTCTTCCGGTTGTGCCGGGTCGATCGGCTGCAGTCGATGATTGTCACTGTCGAGGAGGAGAAAACAGCTGCGCTTGAGTCCGAACAGCAGATCGAGATCCCGCTGGATCTGCTGCAGCGTCAGTGGCAGGTCGCTCTTCTCCGGCATCGAGTCGATGCCGCTGCCAAACAGGGCAGCCTGTTTGATGCGCTCCCCCAGGGCCTGGTGATGGCTTGCGGCTGTGGTCTCCTCCTTTTCGTCGGGAGGTGCAATATTGAGAGAGCGGGCGCTGGCGCAGGCGCTCTCCGTGGACTCATCACGCACTTTTTCAACAAGCGGCTGATTGAGACCGAACAGCAGGTCAGCACGCTGCAGAATAGTGCTCTCCAGCGCCTGTTTCTTCTCCAGGCGCGCCAGGTCACTGGCCAGATTGATCAGTTTGACCAAGTGGGAGCTGTCGAGGATCGAGTGGGCCGGTTCGTGCTGATAGAGCACCGAGTCTGAGATGAATGAGTGCAGTTGCCAGCTGTCGATCAGTTCCGCCGCAACGGCGGCAGAGGAGTAGCCAAGCCTCTCCTTTTCTGCCTGTGCCAGCATCTCGCCACTCAAACCCTCGTCCAGTAGTGTCCTATATTCATCAGGGTGAGTCTGTAATAAGGCGAGCTGTCCCAGGCGATGCAGGAGTCCGGCCAGGTAGGCCTCCTCGGGGGAGTGGTAACTGGTGAGCTCGGCCAGGGATTTTGCACTGTGGGCGCAGATCAGCGAGTAGTACCAGATGTGGTCGACAGCGCGTCCGCACGATTTCCCGAGCTGATTGAAGAACTGTTGCACCGCACTGTTGATGGCGATGGTTCTGACGCTTTTGGTACCGAGTACCACCAGCAGTCGGTTGAGGTCGCTGATCTCCTTCCACTGGCGATAGAAGGGTGAGTTGGCTGCGGTGATGACCTTGGCAGTGACAGCGGCATCCTGCTGAATGATCTCAGTCAGCTGTTCGAAACTGACATGGGGATCGTTGCAGCTGTCGATCAGTTGCACGAGTACGGAAGGCGGTGTCGGAAGATTGGCGAATCTCCCGCTATAGGCCTTTTTCTCGCTGGAATTGGGCACGGAGCTCCCGGAATTATTATCGTGCTAACAGATGGTTATCTGAATTATTAATAGCACTTAATTAACTTTGGTACAAAGAAATCTCCGCCAAATACATAGATATACCCAGACAGAATGGAGAGAGGAGGGTAGAAACAGCCTGTCTGGCAGAGCTGATTTAGCGCGATAGGCAGGAGACAAAAAGTGATGATGCGGCTCCGAAGTGACGAAAAACTGCCTGATGTGGCTGCATTTTATCGTCAGGAATTTGGCTCCTGAAAAAATAGTCGCGCTAACTTGCTGTTAAATAATGGAATAGTTGGCTTCGTATAAATGGCATTTATCTTGCATTTTCATGCCTAGCATGATTAAGGAATTGCACTATGGCAAATGAAAAAGAAGCTGAAGACCTCGATCTGGGTGAAGAAAAATCTGGCAAGAGCAAGCTGATCATCATCATCGCGGCTGTCGCCGTGCTGCTGATTGGTGGCGGTGTCGCTGCCTATTTTCTCCTTTTCAGTGGTGACGAGGCGCCGGCAGCGGACGAACAGGCGACTGAAGAGAGTGTGACCGATGCCCAGGGTCCTGCCCAGTATCTGTCACTGGATCCTGCGTTTGTGGTCACCCTGCCCGGAAAGCCGAGCCTGCTGCAGGTAGGTATCAGCGTGCGTTTTTCCGGTGACGAGTTGGCGGGTTTCATCGAGCACAATGACCCGATGATTCGCCACAACCTGCTCAATCTGCTCTCAGGCGTGGATGCCAAGGCACTGAAGGAGCGAGCCGCCAAGGAGTCGCTGCAGAAACGCCTGCTCGATGAGCTGAATCGCATCCTCAAAGAGCTCAGTGCTCCCGGGCAGGTGGATGCCCTCTATTTCACCAGTTTCGTGATGCAGTGAAGCCATGAGTGCCAGCGACCTATTATCACAAGAAGAGATCGATGCCCTGCTGCATGGCGTCGATAACGGCGATGTAGCGACAGAGTCAGAGGTCAGTGAAGCCGGAGGGGTCAACTCCTACGATTTCACCAGCCAGGACCGCATTGTACGGGGACGCCTGCCGACCCTGGAGATGATCAACGAGCGATTCGCCCGCCTGTTCCGCACCAGCCTTTTCAATATGCTGCGCCGAACAGCCGACCTCTCGGTCTCCGGCATTCAGATGCAGAAGTTCTCGGAGTTCGTGCACAGCCTGTTCGTGCCGACCAGCCTCAACATGGTCAAGGTGCCACCCCTGCGCGGCAAAGGGCTCTTCGTGCTCGATCCCAAGCTGGTTTTCAGTGTGGTGGATAACTACTTCGGTGGCACTGGCCGCTTTCACACCAAGATCGAGGGGCGTGACTTCACACCGACAGAAAACCGGGTCGTCCAACTGCTGTTGGCTCGGGCATTCGAGGATCTGGCCCAGGCCTGGCGTCCGGTGTTCCGGGTCAACTTTGAGTACAGCGGGTCCGAGGTCAATCCTCAGTTCGCCAATATCGTCAGCCCTTCGGAAGTGGTGGTGGTGACCTCTTTCCACGTCGATCTGGAGAGTGGCGGCGGTGACTTCCATGTCTGCATGCCCTATTCGATGCTGGAGCCGATTCGCGAACTGCTCGACGCCGGTGTGCAGAGCGATCGCGGCGAACGCGATGAGCGTTGGGAGCGCTCCCTGAAAGAGGAGATCCTCAATGCCAAGGTGGAACTCTCCAGTACCTTGGCGGATGTGCAGATGACGGTGAAAAAACTGGCCGGGCTCAAAAAGGGGGACATCATCCCCTTCGATATGCCGGAAGAGGTGGAGGTGGAAGCCTCAGATGTGCCGATATTCACGGCGCGGCTCGGCGTCTCCGACGGCAACTACTCCCTGAAAGTCTCCCGCTGGCTGCAGAAGCAGCGGCAAAAAGGTTTGCACGAATACCTGGAGATGGAGCGCAAATCCATCGAAAAGGAAATGAAAGACGATCTTTGATTGCATGCAGGCCCCGGCCTGCCCGACACCCCCTGAGAGGGTTTAATCATGAGTGACGATAAAAACACTGATCCCAATGAAGCACTGGCTGACGAGTGGGCGGCGGCCCTGGATGAGCAGGGCGATGAAGCGGCTGAATCCTCGCCGCTGGCGTCAACGGCCACCTTCGAGGAGTTGACCGATGATTCGGCCGGTGGTGCGGTCAATATGGATTCCATACTGGATGTGCCGGTCACCATCTCGATGGAGATCGGCCGCACCAAGATCAACATCCGTAACCTGCTGCAGCTGAATCAGGGCTCAGTGGTGGAGCTCGACCGGCTGGCTGGTGAGCCGATGGATGTGCTGGTCAACGGTACCCTGATCGCCCAAGGCGAAGTGGTGGTGGTGAACGAGAAATTCGGTCTGCGTCTGACCGACATCATCAGCCCCTCAGAACGGGTTAAGAGGCTGAGTTGATGTACCGCTGGCTGCCTCTCACGCTGCTCTTCAGCAAGTCGCTGCTGGCTGCTGACGCCGTAAAGGAGAAGATTGGCGCGACCACGAGCCCGTTGGGTGCCGAGAGCCTGTTCCAGACCGCCGGTGGCCTGCTGCTGATTCTGGGTCTGATTCTCGGTGGAGCCTGGCTGTTCAAGCGCTACGGTAATCTGCCCATGGGAGGTAAAGGCGTGGTCAAAGTGCTGGGCGGAGCCTCGGTGGGTGCGCGCGAGCGGGTGGTGCTGATCGAGGTGGATGGCGTCCGGCTTCTGCTCGGCGTGGCGCCGGGTCAGGTGCGAACCCTGCATCGACTGCCGATGGATGAACGGGCCTTCAAGCACGCGTTCAAACTGGCCAAAGGGGAGTATCAGCCAAACATCCCCAAATCGGATGAGCCCAATTTGGAATCGCCGGTAAAACCGGAACCCTCAAAGCCGGCAGTGCAGCAAGGGGAATCGAAAACGCCGGAAGAGGGCGGTAAGCCATGAAACTCCTGCTGTTGTGCATGGGTCTTCTGCTGGCTGGCACTGTCGATGCCGCCGGTGTCGATGCCTTTACCGTCACCACCGACGGGCAGGGTGGACAGACCTATACCCTGACCATTCAGATCCTGCTCTTCATGACCGTCCTGACCCTGTTGCCGGGTGCGCTCATGATGATGACCTCTTTCGCCCGTATCATTATCGTACTGGCGATTCTGCGCCAGGCCCTCGGTACCCAGAGTACGCCTTCCAACCAGATTCTTATCGGCCTGGCCCTGTTCCTTACCCTCTTTATCATGATGCCGGTGTTCAACGAGGTGAACGAGGTGGCCCTGCAGCCCTACCTGGCTGAACAGATCAATGCCACCCAGGCGTTCGAGGCGGCCGCCAAACCGATTCACGCCTTCATGCTGGCACAGACCCGCGAGGACGATCTGGCTCTGTTCGCGCGCATTGGCGACTTCGGTGAGTTCAATACGCCGGATGATGTTCCCTTCAGTTTGCTGCTTCCCTCGTTCGCCACCAGTGAGTTGAAGACCGGCTTTCAGATCGGCTTTCTGCTCTTCATTCCTTTCCTCATCATCGATCTGGTCGTAGCCAGTGTGCTGATGTCGATGGGCATGATGATGCTGTCGCCGATGATCATTTCACTGCCGTTCAAGATCATGCTTTTCGTATTGATCGACGGCTGGGCGCTGGTGTTCGGCACCTTGGCGTCGAGTTTTCAAGTCTAGAGAGGTGATGCCATGAGTCCGGATACCGTGATGTCGATTGGTCAGAATACCCTCGAAGTGGTGGGTATCCTCACTGGGATTGTGTTGTTGCCGGCACTGGCCGTAGGCCTGGTGATTGCCATGTTTCAGGCTGCTACCCAGATCAACGAAATGACTCTCACCTTCATCCCCAAACTGATTGTTGTGGGTATGGTGCTGATGTTGGCCGGCAACTGGATGATTCAGCTGCTGATGAACTTTTCGCTGAATCTGATCGAAAGTATCCCGGAACTGATTCATTGAGCAGGCGGCCTTGAGAACCGCACGGCAAAATCATGGTCATCAGCGAAGCACAATTCAACGCCTGGATGGCAGCCTACCTCTGGCCCATGGTGCGTATCGGCGCCATGCTGCTGGCGGCGCCCATTTTCAGTTCGCGCCAAGTGCCGGTCAGGTTCCGCCTGATGCTGATGTTGTTGATCACCTGGATGGTGATTCCCTCGCTGCCAGCGATGCCGACTGCCGATGTACTGAGCCATGCCGGTTTCATGATCATGCTGCAACAGATTCTCATCGGCGTGGTGATGGGTTTCATTTTGCAGATGCTCTTCGGCACCCTGGTCTTCGGCGGGCAGATGGTGGCCTACAGTACCGGCCTCGGTTTTGCCTCCATGGTCGATCCCCAGAACGGGGTGCAGGTTCCGGTGGTGGCGCAGTTCTATCTGATTCTGGCGACGCTGCTGTTTCTCCTCAGCAACGGTCATCTGCTGGCCATCGAACTGCTGGCCGACAGCTTTCAATCGATGCCGGTGGCTGTCGACGGTATCTCCCGCAACGGGCTGCTCGATATCGTGGCCTGGGGCAGCCGGCTGTTTGCCGGCGGTCTGCTGATCGCATTGCCGATCGTTGGCGCCATGCTGATGGTCAACATGGGCATGGGCGTGGTGATGCGCGCCGCACCCCAGTTGAATATCTTTTCCGTCGGCTTTCCCATCACCATGCTGCTCGGCTTTGCGCTGATGTGGGTTACCCTGCCCAGCCTGTTCGATCTCTTCACCCGCTTCATGGAGGAATCCTTCCAACTCATGATGCAGACCCTGCGCGTGACGAGGTGAGCCATGGCTGAGAACCAAGACGGTCAGGAACGCACAGAAGAACCGACAGCGAAACGGCTTGACGACGCCAAACGCAAAGGCCAGGTTCCGCGCTCCCGCGAACTCAACACCATGGCGGTGACGCTGACCGGCGTGGTCGGCCTGGCGATGATGAGCCGCTCGTTGGGGCACAGTCTGTCGGAGATGATGAGCGAGCGTTTTGTTCTGACCCGCGAGGAGATCTTCGACACCAACAGCATGATCATCAATCTGGGGCAGGGCGTCGGCGAGGCCTTTCTCAGTCTGGTTCCTTTCTTTCTGATGGTGATCGTCGCTGCCATATTCAGTTCAGTGGCTCTCGGCGGTTTCTCATTCAGCGGTGAAGCGCTGACACCCAAACTGGATAAGCTGAGCCCACTGAAAGGCATCAAACGGGTCTTCTCCGCACGCGGCCTGGTGGAGCTGTTGAAGGCTATGGCCAAGTTCCTGCTGATTGGTGGCATCACCATTCTGCTGCTCTATAACACGCTGAATAAATATCTTGCTCTGCACCATATGGATATGGTGCAGGCCATCAGTCACCTCAACGGCTTGATCGGCTGGTCGGTCATTCTGCTCGCCTCCAGTCTGATCCTGCTTGCCGCTATCGATGTACCCTTCCAGCTCTGGGACCACAAGCGCCAGTTGAAGATGACGCGCCAGGAACTGCGTGACGAGATGAAGGAGACCGAGGGCAAGCCGGAGATCAAAAGCAAGATCCGTCAGATGCAGCGGGAGATGGCTCAGCGCCGCATGATGGAGCAGGTGCCGAAGGCCGATGTCATCGTCACCAACCCGACCCATTTCGCCGTGGCATTACAGTACGATCCGGAGCACATGCACGCACCGAAAATGGTGGCCAAGGGTGCAGACCTGATCGCCATGAACATCCGCCAGGTGGCCAAAGAGCACAAGGTGCCGCTGGTGGAGTCGCCAGTACTGGCGCGCGCTATCTACTACCACACCGAGATCGATAGCTATATCCCCGCCGGTCTCTACCTGGCAGTGGCCAGACTGCTGGCCTATGTCTTCCAGTTGCGGGCCTATCACACAGAAGGTGGGCAGCGGCCGCAGATGCCGGAAGATCTGACAGTGCCGGAGGAGTTCAGACATGATGCGTAATTTGTTTATGCCGCTTGTCGGGCCATATCTGCTGCGCAGCGTAAGTTGCGGCATGTCGCTCGATCCTGGATCAGTCGGCATGGCCGGCATGAGATTACATAACGCACACGGCGTTATAAATTCGCTATAGAGAGTATTCACCATGGACGCCACAGCCATTCTGAGCAACGTGAAACAGGCCGGAGCCCGTGGTCTCGGCGCGCCACTGGTGCTGGTGATGCTGCTGGCGATGGTGGTGATCCCGCTACCGCCCATCGCGCTGGATATGTTCTTTACCTTCAACATCACCCTCTCGCTGGTGGTGATGCTGGTGGTGGTCTATACCCGTCGGCCACTTGAGTTCTCTGTTTTCCCCAGCCTGTTGCTGATTGCCACCCTGCTGCGTCTGGCGCTCAATGTGGCCTCGACCCGGGTGGTACTGCTCGAGGGCCACACCGGTGGCGATGCGGCCGGTAAAGTGATCGAGGCCTTCGGTGCCTTCGTCATTGGGGGTAACTACGCAGTGGGTCTGGTGGTCTTTCTGATTCTGGTGATCATCAATTTTGTGGTGGTGACCAAAGGTGCCGGGCGCGTCTCCGAGGTCAGCGCGCGTTTCACCCTGGACGCCATGCCCGGTAAACAGATGGCGATCGATGCCGATCTGAACTCTGGTTTGATCACCCAGGATCAGGCTCGGGAGCGCCGCGAAGAGGTGGCCCAGGAAGCCGATTTCTATGGCGCCATGGATGGTGCCAGCAAGTTTGTGCGTGGCGATGCGGTGGCCGGTATTCTGATTCTCTTTATCAATATCATCGGCGGCCTCTCCATCGGTATGGCCCAGCACAACCTCGATTTCTCAACCGCCCTGCAAAACTATGTTCTGCTGACCATCGGTGATGGCTTGGTGGCACAGATCCCCTCGCTGCTGCTCTCTACCTCGGCGGCGATCATCGTGACCCAGGTCGCCAGCACGCAGGACGTCGGTGGTCAGATCGTCAACCAGCTCTTTACCAACCCCAGGGCGTTGGGGGTTGCGGCCAGCGTGCTCTTTCTCATGGGCATCATCCCCGGCATGCCCAACTTTGCCTTTCTTACCCTGGCTGCGGCGGCCGCCGCCGGTTCCTGGATGATCTGGAAGCGTCAGCAGCGGCCAGAAGAGCCGATAGTCGAGCCGGAACCCCAGGAGATGCCGGAGCAGCGCGATCTGGGCTGGGAAGATGTGCAGCCGGTTGATCTGATCGGGCTGGAGGTGGGCTACCGGTTGATCCCGCTGGTGGACCGCAATCAGGGCGGCCAGCTGATGAACCGGATCAAGGGCGTGCGGCGCAAGCTCTCCCAGGAGCTGGGCTTCCTGGTTCCCTCGGTGCATATTCGTGACAATCTCGATCTCAGCCCCAACAGCTATCGTATCTCTATCAATGGGGTAGCCGTGGCGGAGGCGGAGATCTTTCCCGACCGTGAGTTGGCGATCAATCCCGGTCAGGTCTTCGGCGAACTCCAGGGCATAGCGACTCAGGACCCCACTTTCGGGTTGGAGGCGGTATGGATCGATGTGGAGCAGAAAGATCATGCCCAGACCCTGGGCTATACGGTGGTCGATGCCAGCACGGTGGTGGCGACCCATCTGAGCGAGATCCTGCAGAATCAGTCCAGTGAACTGCTGGGCCATGAGGAGGCACAGCAACTCTTCGATATGCTGGCCAAGAGTGCGCCCAAACTGGTGGAGGATCTGATCCCCAATACCCTGCCGATGAGTGTCGTGGTGAAGATACTGCAGAACCTGCTGGCCGAACATGTGCCGATCCGTGATATCCGCCGGATCGCCGAAACCTTGGCGGCCCAGGCCCCCAGGAGTCAAGACCCCGGCGTTTTGACGGCGGCAGTACGGGTTGCGTTATCCCGAGGTATCGTGCAGCAACTTACTGGAACTACTGAAGAAATTCCTGTGGCCGTGCTGGATACGAATTTGGAACAGATATTGCAGCGTACTATGCAGTCCTCAGATGAGGCTCAGGCCGGCTTCGAACCCGGTCTGGCGGAGAGACTGCAGAGCGCACTGGCGGAGACCCAGTCAGCCATGGAAGCACAGGGCCATGAAGGCATCCTGCTGGTGGCGGCGCCGATACGGCCCTGGATGGCCCGGTTCGCCAAACATGCGGCGCCCGGACTGCACGTCCTCTCCTACAACGAGATACCGGACAACCGCCAGATCAAAGTGGTGTCCACTATAGGCAACGCAACAGTAGAGAGTAGACAGGAAGGCTGACGGATCGTTACCCAAGGGGCGCGATCCCACCAGCCCACACCGGGGGATCGCGATCCATGAAAATACGCCGTTTTTTTGCCGCCGACATGCGCCAGGCCCTGCGCCAGATCAAGGAAGCCCTGGGTGCCGATGCGGTGATTCTCTCCAACAAGAGTGTCGAGGGTGGGGTCGAACTGGTCGCCGCAATCGACTACGACGAATCCGCCTTCGATGCGCCTACTCACGTTGTCCCCTCATCGCGCAAGACGGCGCAGTCGCCACGTCAGCAGCGGGCTGCGGAACTGCAACCGAAGCGCCACCATTTCGTCGAAGATTCCCAGCCCGTTCTTGAGAACGCGGCACCTGATAGGGTCGACGATTCTGAGCCCGGTTCCACACCCGCATACCATCCCACCCCCAACGCGGCAGCCGCCACCCCGGTCAAAGCGCGTGCGGAGAAGCCACGTGTGGAGTGGAGCCAGGACCCGGTGCTGCGGGAGATGCGGCATGAGATGCAGGCCCTGCGCCGTATGATGGAGAACGAACTCTCCGAGCTGACCTGGCGCGATATGGGTCAACGTCGCCCCCAGACCCAGGAGCTGCTGCGCCGGCTGATCGGCCTCGGCCTCGACGCCGACCACTGTCGGGAACTGGCCTACAGGGTTGAAGACGCCGAGACACCGGAACAGGCCTGGCGTAAATCCCTGTTCCAACTGACCAGCGAACTGCCGATCATGAAGGGTGATCTGCTTGATCAAGGGGGAATTGTCGCCCTGGTCGGTCCCACCGGCGTGGGCAAGACCACCACCATCGCCAAAATGGCGGCGAAATTCTGCCTGCGCCACGGTAACCGCCATCTGGCGCTGCTCTCCACCGACAGCTATCGCATTGGCGCTCAGGAGCAGCTGCACAACTATGGCCGGATTCTGGATGTGCCGGTGCGCAGTGCGGCGAACGCAGATGAGCTGAACCGGGCCCTGCACGCCTTTGCCGACAAGCGTCTGGTGCTGATCGACACTGCGGGGATGGGGCAACGGGATATCAAACTGACAGAGAAACTCGGTCTGATGGTCGCCGGCAATCACCCGATCAAGACCCTGCTCACCCTCTCTGCCACCACTCAACGCTCGGCCCTGAGCCACGCCATTCGCTCCTTCAGTGCCGCCAAGCCAATCGGCGCGGTGGTGACCAAGATCGACGAAGCGGCCGAGCTGGGCGGTCTCTTCTCCGGCTTAATCGAGTCCCGGCTGCCACTGGCCTACGTGACCGATGGCCAGCGGGTACCGGAAGATATCCATGCGGCTCGAGCCACCAGCCTGATCAATCAGGCGATCGAAATGAGTGAAGCCGTGGACCAGCGTCCCGATGAGGACTATATGGCGATGGCTTTCGGAGGAATGAGTGACCATGCACATGTCTGAGCAGATCGAAGATCAGGCCACCGGGTTGAGGCGCATGGTGAATCCGACGCCGGTCAGGGTGATTGCCGTTACCGGTGGCAAGGGTGGGGTTGGCAAAACCAATATTTCAGTCAATCTGGGCGTCGCCTGGGCCGAGCTGGGGCGACGGGTCATGTTGCTCGACGCGGATCTGGGTCTGGCCAATATCGATGTCGTCCTCGGCCTGCATGCCGAGCACAATCTCTCCCATGTGATGAGTGGCGAACGCACACTGGAGGAGATCATGGTGACCGGCCCCAAAGGGATGAAGGTGATACCGGGCGCCTCCGGCATGCAGCACATGGCCGAACTGAGCCCGGCCGAACACGCCGGACTCATCCACGCTTTCAGTGAAGTGGCCAACGATGTGGATATCCTGCTGATCGACACGGCCGCCGGTATCTCCGATTTGGTGGTAAGCTTTAGTAGAGCAGCACAGGAACAGATTGTGGTGGTTTGTGACGAGCCGGCATCGATTACTGATGCCTATGCCATCATCAAACTGCTGAATCGGGAACATGGCGTCAGTCGTTTCCGCATTCTCGCCAACATGGTGAAAACAGTGCAGGAGGGTAGAGACCTCTACAATAAGATGTGCCGGGTCACCGATCAGTATCTAGATGTTATGCTCACTTATATGGGCAGCGTTCCTTATGACGAACAATTACGCAAGGCCGTGAAGAGCCAGAAACCGGTGGTCGAGGCCTACCCTCGAGCCCGTGCGTCCCAGGCATTCAAGAATTTGGCAAAGAAGGCCGATAACTGGCCTGTACCCACTGGAGTCAGTGGAGATCTGCAATTCTTCGTCGAACGCCTGATTCAATTTTCAAGCCAATACGGGGAGATTTGACGGTGAACGGCTTAGCGACATACACCGCCATGCAACAACAGCAGAACTTCAACGACCTGGTGAACGAGCACGCCGGGCTGGTGAAGCGGATTGCCTACCACCTGATGAATCGGCTGCCACCCAATGTGCAGGCGGACGATCTGATTCAGGCCGGTATGTTGGGGTTGCTGGAGGCGAGCAGGAACTACGATCCCACCCAGGGAGCGAGTTTCGAGACTTATGCGGGCATTCGAATCCGTGGCGCTATGCTCGACGAGATTCGCCGCAGCGACTGGACGCCGCGTTCGGTGCACCGCAAGGCGCGCATGGTGGCGGAGGCGATGCGCGAAATCGAGAATCTCGAAGGTCGCGATGCCCGTGACGTGGAGGTGGCCGAAGCGCTGGAGATGAGCCTCGAGGAGTATCACCAGATACTCAAGGACGCCACCGGCTGTCGTATCTTCAGCCTGGACGAATTGACTGCGGTGAGCGACGGGTTACCTTTCCAGATGGAAGGCTCCGCCGATACGCCCTTTGAAGGCCTGCAGAAATCGGCTTTCAAACAGGCCCTGGGCGAGGCCATCGCCGGCCTGCCTGAACGGGAGCGACTGGTGATCGCCATGTATTACGATGACGAGATGAACCTGAGGGAGATTGGGAATGTTCTCGGCGTCAGCGAATCGAGAGTGTGTCAGATACACAGTCAGGCTACCTTGCGCCTGCGCTCACGTCTCACCGAGTGGTTGTCGTTGGTACATGACGAGGATAGATAGTTTGATGGTTGGCAAAGTGGTCGGATGTATCCGGCTGAAGTGTGGCAGCGATGGGAGGTAGTCTTGGATAAAAACATGAAGATTCTCATAGTCGATGATTTTTCGACCATGAGGCGCATTATCAAGAATCTTTTGCGCGATCTCGGTTTCAACAATACCCAGGAAGCGGATGATGGCCTGACCGCGCTCCCCATGTTGCAGAACGGCAATTTCGATTTTCTGGTCTCTGACTGGAATATGCCTGGAATGACCGGCATCGATTTGCTGAAAGCAGTCAGAGCCGATGAAAAACTGGCCAAGCTCCCGGTACTGATGGTGACGGCAGAGTCCAAACGCGAACAGATCATTGAAGCGGCCCAGGCCGGCGTCAATGGTTATGTGGTCAAGCCGTTCACCGCGACAACCCTGGAAGAGAAGATCAGCAAGATCTTCGAGCGTGTGGGGTGAATCAGTGCCGTATCGGGAGTTAAAGCATGGCTCAAAAACCAGATAATCAAACGCGGCTGGAGACAGCGCAGGCACTGGTCGAGTGTCTACAAGCCGGCAACGAAGCCGAAGCCGACCAACTCATAGAAAGCCTCTCGCAGGGCTGCAAGCAGGATGAACTGTTCCTTGAAGTCGGGCGTTTGACCCGCGAGCTGCACGATGCCATCAACGGCTTTCTACTGGATGCTCGCATCTCGGATATGACCAATGTGGAAATCCCCGATGCCAAAGAGCGCCTCAACTATGTCATTACCATGACGCAGCAGTCTGCTGATCGCACGCTTACCGAGGTGGAGAAGTGTCTGCCCATGGTAGCGGCCATGGAAAAGCAATCGATGCAGTTGTCAGAGGAGTGGAACAAGCTGCGCATGCGCATGCTGAGCAAGGACGAATTCAAAGGGTTAAGTGATGCGCTCTCCAGCTTTCTGGAGCAGACCCAACAGGATTCGAGCGATCTGCATGCCAGCCTCTCAGAAGTGCTGATGGCGCAGGATTTTCAAGACCTGACCGGCCAGATTATCAGCAAGGTGATCGTGCTGGTGCAGGATGTGGAACAAAAGCTGGTCAAGCTGGTGCGCATTACCGGTAACAAGCTTGAAGATGGCAGTAGTGCCAAAAAACAGGAGGAAGAACTCGCGGGTCCGGCCATTCCGGGATTGGAACAGGGTGACCAAGTGACCAGTCAGGATGATGTGGATGACCTGCTATCCAGTCTGGGATTTTAGATATTCGCCCGTTGACCGATAAATAGATCGATATGATCAGGAAAATAGTGGCAACGGGTCTGGAGTAAACAGATGAGCATCGACGTCAATGACGAGATCTTGCAGGACTTTCTGGTCGAGGCAGGAGAGATACTCGAACAACTTAGCGAACAGCTGGTCGATCTTGAACAGCAGCCGGAAGACTATGACTTGCTCAACGCGGTCTTTCGTGGATTTCACACCATCAAGGGCGGCGCGGGTTTTCTGGCTATAGATCCTCTGGTCGAGGTCTGTCATCGGTCGGAGGACGTTTTCAATATTCTGCGTCAGGGTCAACGACCCGTCACCTCCGATCTGATGGATGCGGTATTGGAAGTACTGGACGTGGTGAACGTGATGTTCAACGAGGTCCGGGAAGGGGTGATGCCGGACCACGCCAGTCCCGAGCTGATCGCGCGACTCAACAGTTTTGCCGTGCCGGCAGACCAGGACGTTGTTGAAGAGGAGCCCGAAGCCGCTGAATCCGAGTCGACCGACGAGGTTGAGGAGGAGGCAGAAGCTGAGTCCGTCGAGGAGAGCGAGCCGACAGAGGAGAGCTCAGCGGCAGCGGATGCGAAAGAGCATCTCAGTGACGGTGAGTTCGAAGATCTGCTGGATGCGATCCAGGCGCCGCAGGCGAAGGCTGCCGACGATAATATCTCCGAGGACGAGTTCGAGTCCCTGCTCGACGAGCTTCATGGCAAGGGCAAATTCACCGGCAAGCCAAAGAGCGATGAGCCCCCGGCAACAGCGAAAGCCCCGGCAGCTTCCGATGACATCACCGAGGACGAGTTCGACGCGCTGCTGGACGAGATCCACGGTAAGGGCAAGTTTGATCCCGCCAAGGTAGCGGCAAAGCCGGCACCAAAGAAGTCATCTGCATCTAAGTCTGCGCCCGCTGATGATGAGATCTCGGAAGACGAGTTCGATGCGCTGCTGGATCAGATTCACGGTAAGGGTAAGTTCGACCCTGCGAAAGTCAAACAGGAGAAGGCTCCTGCGGCCAAGGCTAAGCCTGCCGCGAAGCCAAAAGCGCCAGCCAAACCTGCGGCGAAACAGGCTGAAAAGCCCAAAGCGCCGGCTAAGCCTGAGCCAAAGCCAGAGACGAAAGCGCCAGCTGCGCCAACAGCTGCCGCCGCAGCCAAAGTCGCCAAGCCGCCAGCTGAGACCTCTGTTCGCGTCGATACCCAGCGACTCGATGACATCATGAATATGGTTGGCGAGCTGGTGCTGGTGCGTAACCGCCTGGCCACACTCAAGGCTACTTTGAATGATGAAGAGGTGGCCAACGCGGTGGGTAACCTCGATGTGGTGACGGCTGATCTGCAACTGGCGGTGATGAAGACCCGCATGCAGCCGATCAAAAAGGTCTTTGGCCGCTTTCCTCGCGTAGTGCGCGACCTGGCTCGCAGCCTGAAGAAAGAGATCGATCTGGAGATGGTGGGCGAAGATACCGATCTGGATAAGAACCTGGTGGAGGCCCTGGCCGATCCGCTGGTGCATCTGGTGCGAAACTCGGTAGACCACGGTATTGAACTCCCCGCAGAGCGGGAAGCGGCAGGCAAGCCTAAACGCGGCACGGTGCTGCTATCGGCGGCTCAGGAGGGTGATCACATCCTGCTCTCGATCAGTGATGACGGCAAAGGGATGGATCCGGAAGTGCTGCGTCAAAAGGCGGTTGAGAAGGGCATGATGGATAGCGAGGCGGCAGGCCGGCTTGACGATAAAGAGTGTTTCAATCTGATTTTTGCTCCCGGCTTCTCCACTAAAACGGAGATTTCCGATGTTTCCGGCCGCGGCGTCGGCATGGATGTGGTGAAGACACGTATCGCTCAGATGAACGGTTCAGTCGAGATCGATTCCGAGTGGGGCCGTGGCAGCGTCATTACCATCAAGTTGCCACTGACTCTGGCCATCCTGCCCACCCTGATGGTGGTACTGGGTGATCAGCCCTTTGCGCTGCCGCTGGCCAGCGTGGTGGAGATCTTCAACCTGGATCTCAGACGCACCAACGTGGTGGACGGTCAGTTGACCATCATGGTGCGCGAGCGAGCGTTGCCGCTGTTCTTTCTGAGTCAATGGTTGACGCCGAAACGTTCCATGAACGACGAGGATCGCAAGAAGGGCCATGTGGTGATCGTCAACGTGGGCAATATTCAGGTGGGACTGGTGGTCGATCATCTGATCGGTCAGGAAGAGGTGGTGATCAAACCGCTCGGCGCCTTGTTGCAGGGATTGGAAGGCATGGCCGGTGCAACCATTACCGGTGACGGTAAGATTGCGTTGATCGTCGATGTGCCGGGTCTGATGCGTAAGTATGCCAGGAAGTATTGAGCTCGCCCGACGTCGAAGGACGCGGCAACTCTCAGGTTGGTAAGGATTATGGGTGTCAGACTGAAAGTTCTCATCGTCGACGACTCGGCTTTTTTCCGTAACCGGATCACAGCAGCACTCAGCGGTGCGACCGATTTCGAAGTCATTGGCACGGCGGTCAACGGCCGGGAGGCGATCGATAAGGCGCGTACCCTGCGCCCCGATGTGATCACCATGGATGTGGAGATGCCGGTGGTCGATGGAATCGCCGCTGTGCGCCGCATCATGGCTGAGGCGCCAACGCGTATCCTGATGTTCTCCGCTGTGACCCGGGAAGGGGCCAGGGAGACTCTGGAGGCATTGGATGCCGGTGCGCTCGATTTTCTGCCGAAGGATTTGAAGGCTTCGGACAGGGAGTCGGCGAATGAACAACTACTCGAGCGTCTGCGAGCCGTGGGACGCGCGAAGCTGCCGAGTGCCAGGCCGGCGGGCTCGGGATACCGGCCAGTCCCGGCCCGGCCCACGCGCCCGGCCGCCACATCGACAGGTCGCGAGATCCACCCGTCGGTAGTGGTCATCGGCGCCTCGACCGGCGGACCCGTGGCGCTGCGCCAGGTGTTGACGGCACTGCCCAGGCAGTTCCCACTGCCGGTGGTGGTGGCGGTACACATGCCGGGTAGCTTTACCAAAGCCTATGCGGAGCGACTCAACGCGGTCTGCGCCGTGGAGGTGCGCGAGGCGGTTGATCGGGATCCACTGACAGCGGGGACCGTGCTGCTTGCGCCCGGTGGCAGACAGATGAGGGTGGAGCGAGGGCCGGCAGGCCACCAGGTCCGCATCACCGATGCCATACCGGGGCAGATCTACCATCCCAGCGTCGATCTGCTGTTCTCCTCGGTGGCGGGTAGTTTCGGCGCAAAAGCGTTGGCCATCGTGATGACCGGAATGGGTGCGGACGGACTCAAGGGTGGGCAGGATCTCAAGTCCTCCGGCTCATCGTTGTGGAGCCAGGACGAAAAGAGCTGCGTGGTCTACGGTATGCCGCAGGCGGTGGAGCGGGCAGGACTGTCGGACCGTGTTTTAGGGCTGGATGATTTAGGACCGCAATTGGCGAGTGTGAAATGAGAATCGACTTTCTCAGCTTTATCGGCATTTTGGTCGCCTTTCTGGCGGTCATTGGCGGTAATTGGCTTGAGGGCGGGCATATCGATTCGCTGGTCAACGGCCCGGCGATGATCATCGTCACCGGCGGCACGGTGGGCGCCATCCTGCTGCAGACCCCGATTCCTGTTTTTCTGCATGCGCTACGTCTCTCCGGCCGTGTCTTTCTGCCGGCAAAACTCGATATGGAGTCGACCATCGAAAAGCTGGTGACCTGGAGCAACATCGCCCGCAAAGAGGGTCTGCTGGGTCTGGAGACCATCGCTGATGAGGAGCCCGACCCATTCATCCGCAAAGGGATGCAGATGCTGGTCGACGGCAGCGAACCGGAGAATCTGCGCGATACCCTTGAGATGGAGGTGGATGCCAGCGAGCAGCACGATATTCAGGCTTCCAAGGTGTTCGAGGGCATGGGCGGCTATTCGCCGACGATCGGCATCATCGGCGCAGTCATGGGGCTGATCCATGTGATGCAGAATCTGGCCGACCCGAGCAAACTGGGCAGCGGCATTGCCACCGCCTTTGTCGCCACCATCTACGGTGTCGGTCTGGCCAATCTCTTCCTGCTGCCGATTGCGGCGAAACTCAGAACCCAGTCAGAAAATATCTCGAAGTTCCGGGAGATGGTGATCGAGGGTGTTGTCGGCATCGCCGAGGGTGACAATCCGCGCACCATCGAGAACAAGCTTAAAGGCTTCATGCATTGAGTCCCGAACCATGGCCAGACGACGCAAAAAACAAGCGGAACAGGTCAACCATGAAAGATGGATCGTCTCCTATGCCGATTTCATCACCCTGCTGTTCGCCTTCTTTGTTGTGATGTACTCGGTCTCTTCGGTCAATGAAGGGAAATACCGGGTGCTTTCACAGACTTTGACTACCGCCTTCCAGGAGACCGGCCGCAGTCTCAAACCCATCCAGGTCGGTGAGCTGCAGCAACAGAGCGGCGAGATGATCGGCGAAGAGCAGAGTGCGTTGATCGAAACCGAAAACCGTATCGGCCCCGGCACCTACGATGATTCGGGCAGGTCGGACTCGGCAATGAATCTGCCCAGCGACGAAGGTCAGCGCATGCGTTTTCTCGCTGCCACCATCGAGGACATGCTCGATGCCTATGTGGAGCAGGATCTGGTCGATGTCTCCTTCACCGAGAACCGGGTTCGGGTCAACATGAAGGACAAGATGCTCTACGCCAGCGGCAGCGCCCATCTTTCCAATACCGCCGTCACGGCGCTGCGGGATATCAGCCGGGTGCTGACAACAGTGCCGAATGCGATACAGGTCGAGGGCAATACCGACAACCGTCCCATCCATACCGAGGAGTTCCCCTCCAATTGGGAGCTCTCTGCAGCGCGTGCCGCCAGCGTGGTCCATCTGTTGACCCGTATGGGGGTGGATCCCAGCCGCCTATCGGCCATCGGTTATGGTGAGCACCATCCGGCGGCGTCGAACGACACCGAAGAGGGGCGGGCGAAGAATCGCCGTGTCACGCTGGTGATCCTGGGCATGAACGGAAAGCCCGATCAAACCATCGACCTGCCGGGTGGCGGCTGATGAGGGTCTGGACAGTCGCCAATCAGAAGGGCGGGGTGGGCAAGACCACCACCAGCGTCTCGTTGGGCGGATTGCTCTCCCAGTGGGGGTTGCGCACCCTGATAATCGATATCGATCCGCACGCTTCGCTGACCAGCTATTTCCGCTACGACCCCGATGTGCTGGAAGAGAGTGTCTACAGCCTGTTCAAGGGAGTCGCTGAAAAGCACGATGTGGATCCCACCGGTTTGATCTATCCGACCGGTACCGAGGGCCTCGATCTGATGCCGGCTGAAATGGCGTTGGCGACACTGGATCGTCAGGCCGGTCGCCTTGAGGGCATGGGGCTGGTTCTGAAACAGGCCCTGCAGCGCCTCAGTGGCCGCTATGACCATGTCATCCTCGACTGCCCACCTATCCTCGGCATCCTGATGATTAATGCCCTGGCAGCCTGTGAGCAGCTGATTATCCCGGTACAGACCGAGTTTCTCGCTCTCAAGGGTCTGGAACGCATGCTGCATACCCTGGAGATGGTGACAAAGTCGCGCCAGGTGCCTCTGCCCTATCTCATCGTGCCGACCATGTTCGACCGCCGCACCCGTGCCTCGATCGATACGCTGCGAGTGATGCGCGAGAGCTATCCGGATCGGCTCTGGCGCGGTCTGATACCCATCGATACCCAATTCCGTGAGGCCAGTAAGGCTGGCATACCGCCGGCTCTCTATGCACCACAGAGTCGTGGTGTGGCGGCCTATGCCGAGTTGCTGCAGGAGCTGATGCGCGAACCCGAACCTGCAATGGCGACAGGTACGCAGGCGTGAGCGGAACACCCCCTCAGGAGGCAACCCAGACGCTGCCGCAGAGCGCACTGGCAAACTATCTGGATACCCTGCTGGCAGAGATCGATGAAGAAAAGGATCTCAAGCCAGCTCAGACCGTTAAAGAGGCGCTCCCGCAGGCCGATACGAAGGTAGAGACGACGGCTTCTGCCGAGGCGAGCGTCTCTGTTGCGGAGCAGCCGACGGTTGCAGCCGATAGCATCGCGAAGTCGAATGTGCCTGCCTGGGCAGAAACGCCGTTTCAGGTACTGCGCTTCCGTGTCAACGATGTCAATCTGCTGGTGCCGCTAAGCTGCCTGACCGGCATCATTCCCCTCGACGGATCGATCAGTCGCCTTCCTGGGCAGCCTGCCTGGAGTCTGGGGGTGGTGATGAATCGTGACAGCAAAGTCGTGGTTGTGGATACACGCAGACTGCTGATGCAGACTGAGGTGGAGAATAAAGCCCCGCACTATTCCCACTTGCTGCTGATCGGCGATGGGGATAGAGGGCTGGCGGTCGAAGCGCTTGGCGATACCGCAACCATCGATAAAGAGGCGGTTCGCTGGCGCGGAGAAGCGATGCGCCACCCCTGGTACGGTGGCATTCTGGTCCAGGAGCTGAGCGTTTTGCTCGACGTGGATGGTGTGATAGAGATGCTGGCGGCTTGAAACAGAGCGTTATAACCGGTCTGCATCGGTCGAGATGAGAATATACGAGGTATAACCAATGGCGTACACAGACGACGAAGAAGGCAATGACGGCCCACTGATCCAGTTCGTAACCTTTGTGCTGATGGATGAGACCTACGGCATCAACGTGATGCAGGTACAGGAAGTGCTGCGGGTGACAGAGATCGCGCCGGTACCCGGTGCGCCCTCCTATGTGCTTGGCATCATCAACCTGCGGGGCAATGTGGTCACCGTAGTCGATACCCGCACCCGGTTCGGACTGCCTTCTGCGGAAATGGATGACTCCAGCCGCATTATCGTTATTGAATCCGATAAACAGGTGGTGGGTATTCTGGTCGATGCGGTGGCGGAAGTGGTCGAGCTGCGCGAAAACGAGATCGATGTGGCGCCCAATGTGGGCACTGAAGACAGCTCCCGCTATATCCAGGGCGTGGCAACACGCGAAGAGGGCCTGTTGATCCTGGTCGATCTCAACAAGCTGCTGACCGATGAGGAGTGGCAGGAGATCAGTGCCTATTGAGCAAATGGGACTTTTTCGCCGGAACCTGGTTTGGCCGCTATCCTTCTAATGGATAGAATGGTCCCAAGGAGGAAAGGGTTATGCCCGAGATCGGCGAAAAGCCACTGAATCCGCTCTATCCTGTCAACCCGGTGAAACCACCGTTGCGACGTGAACGGCCTAAACCTGTCGATGAGCAGACACGCCGTTCACCCAAACGTAAGCCGGACGACAAGGATGACGATAAACCCCATATTGACGAGTATGCCTGATGCCCAATGACAGCTCCCTGGTTTGGATCGCGATGCTGATCCTGCTGCTACTGCTGATTGTCCAGTGGGTGCTGCAAAGCCGCACGGAGATTCGACGCCGGGAGGGCCTGGCGCAGTACAAGCGGGATATCGATACACTCAAACAGACCGTAGGAGCGCTCTGCTCCAGCGCAGTCGGTGTCGACAAGCGGGTCAATCGGCTGGAACAGATGGGTCGGGACCTGGAGGAGCGACAGGAGACTATCGAACAACACAGTCAACATGGCGATCCTCCCTATTCAGATGCCATCCGTATGGTCCAGGACGGCGCGGGTGTAGACCAGTTGATTACCGAACTGGGTATCAGCCGCGACGCCGCCGACCTGATCATCATGATGCATGGCATCAAGCAAGACCCCCTCAACTGACACGCTGCTTTTGTCTCATCACCGGTTTATTACGCACTTTGCGTTATACCTGAAACCGTGGGTTCACGACGGCACATAGCGCAAGCTATTGATTCCCCAACGGTTCAAAAAACACCCACTTAACCGATGGGTGAAGCTAAGATTTTTTGATTCCACTGGGAAACCCATATCTTACACTCTGTGCTCGCCATGAACCCACGGATTCAGGTTATAGTCACTGCCTGCGTGATAAACGGAAAGCCAATGTTTGACCTCTCACTGCCAGTTATCGGTTTCGCCGCCTACAGCGGCACCGGCAAGACCACCTTGTTGAAACAGCTGATCCCGCGTCTGCGCCGGGAGGGCCTGCGTCCCGGTGTGGTCAAACACGCCCATCATCGGGTGGAATTCGATGTACCTGGGAAGGATAGCTATGAGTTGAGAAAGGCCGGAGCCGGTCAGGTGCTGCTGGCGAGTGCAAATCGTTGGGCGCTGATGGGGGAGGAGCCGGGGGAGAGCGAGCCGGAACTACCGGTGTTGCTTCAGCGGATGGATATCACCGAGTTGGACTTGGTACTGGTCGAGGGGTTTCGTCATATCCCTTTTCCCAAGATCGAATTACATCGCCCATCCCTCGGCAAGCCGCTGCTGTGCGACACGGACGATACGATCTTCGCCGTGGCGACCGATGGAGAGTTGAATCGGCGCCTTCAGCTACCGTTGCTCGATCTCAATGATGTCGATGCGGTCGCGGCATTCATTCTCGAATACTGCGATCGTTTTTCCCAGACTGGATGCTGATCCATTAGGGACGGTAATCGGTGGGGCAGGGCCCCACCCTACAGCTTCGATCATCGGTAGGGTGGGGCCCTGCCCCACCAAAAGGGTCGATCCCTCGACCTAGAGGAATTATTTCTCTGCCGTCAGGTAGCAGATCCAGCCGGCATCGGCTTCGCCCTCGTCGACGGGGACGAACTCGCCGTCCGCCTCACCATCCTCGTCAAAGCCCTGCCAATAGACAGTGACTTTGCTGAAGCCGGCCTCGTCGAGCAGTTCGTGGATCTCCGGCAGGCTCCAGAGCCGCCAGTCGTAGCTGAAGGCCCGCTCCATGCGGGAGCCATCCTCGAAATCGAAATGGATGTGGCAGATCAGGTTGCCGCTGATCGGCTCATACTTCTCCTGCTCCCAGACATAGGTGAAGGTGGAGTCCCCGTCTTCGATCTCCCGCTCCTCGACGATCTCCTTGTAGGACTCGTAACCGCCATAGGCGTCCATGAAGAGAATGCCGCCATCCGCCAGCTGATCGTGTACCCGCTTGAAATAGCGCTTGAGCTGTTTGCGCTCCTTGAACAGCCAATAGCTGAAATTCATCGCCGAGATGATTTCAGGCTGCTCGGTTTTGACCGAGATGACATTCTCCTCCAGCAGCGTGATGCGCTTGCGTTGCGAAGGCTTGAGCGCCCCGAGCTGGTGGGTTTTGCCCCAATCGAGCACCGACGCGTCCAGGTCGACACCGATGGCCCGGTTGAATTTGCGCCGCTTTACCCACTCGCAGCAGACGTTGGCGGTACCGCAGAAATCCTCCCGCAGTAGGCGCGCCCGGCGGCCGCGCAACTTTTTGAAGGTATCGTCTACGAAGTCGATCTCCGCCTCCGCGCACTGTACGGATAGCTCATACAGCTTGTGGCGGTCGGCGGTCTCTGCGAGTGAGGGGGAGGATTTCTTTTTTCGTTTGCCCATGGTGTGATTTGTTACTTGATGAAAACAGTGGTTATTCGGCCGTTGGAGGCCACTGGGACTGAACTATACTCTGTATCAGATGCTCACGCATGAAGGAGGGCAAAATGGGAATTGCAATTACACTCAAAGAGTATCTGGACAGCCACGGTCTGGATTACGAAGTGCTTGAACATAGACGTTCTGATTCCGCTCTTACCACCTCCGAGGTGGCCCATGTGCCAGGGGACAGGATGGCGAAATCGGTCCTGTTGGGTGACAGTGAGTCCTATCTGTTGGCGGTTGTACCCGCCAACTACCGGGTCAAACTCAGCGAAATTGCCCGCCTTACCGGACGGCGTTTCCACCTGGTCTCCGAGGATGAGGTTGAAGAGGCCTTTGATGATTGCGAAATCGGTGCGATCCCCCCCATGGGCTCCCTCTACGGCATCGAGACCCTGGTCGATTCGAGCCTGATTGCCCAATCCGACATCTACTGCGAATCGGGGGATCACAGCAAACTGCTGCACATGAACATCGACACCTTTTGTGCCGCCGAGGAAGAGGCCGTCGTGGCCCCCATAGGCCGCCATCTCTGATAGCACGCTTCAGTCAGCCGGCGATTTGCTTCCGGACGGGAAGTGGTTTAACCTTGCGCCTCCAAAATCCGGAGAGATGTCCGAGTGGCTGAAGGAGCACGCCTGGAAAGTGTGTATACGTTAATAGCGTATCGAGGGTTCGAATCCCTCTCTCTCCGCCAA
>JARRNY010000003.1:0-44025 GCA_037384445.1 Candidatus Thiodiazotropha sp. | reverse complement strand
CCGATGATGTCGTAGGAGAGTACCCGGAACATCTCACCAAAACCGTCGATAACTTTGTCGAGCAAGGGTGACACCGCCTCTGGCGTACCGTCACGACCGGTCAGGCCGGTGCCTCCGGTGGTAATGATCACCTGAATATCGTTATCGGCGATCCAGTTGGAGACGACAGCACGTATACGGTAGATATCGTCCGGCACAATCACTTTGTCAGCCAACCGATGGCCGTCCTCTTCGAGCATGGTTTTGAGTTTATTTCCCGACTTGTCGTTCTCCTCAGTGCGCGTGTCGGATACGGTCATGACAGCGATGTTCAGTGGTATGAATTTGTGTGGTTCACTCATTGATTGTCTCGTTGTAGTTTACAAAATTACTCCCAGCCTCACTGAGCCTGGGAACTGATGTTGTTGTCGCTCTGATCAATAGCAGCCTGGTCCAATCCGCTTGATTCTTCCCGCGCCATCGGTTCGCGTAAGAGCCAGACGGAAAAAAGAGTGCCCTGCCCCGGTTCCGACTCGACCGAGATACTGCCACCATATTTCTGCACCAGTCCATAACTGATGGAGAGACCCAGACCGGTACCGCGACCCTTGGTCCTCAGTGAGTAGAAGGGGTTGAAGATCTGGCGTATCGCCTCATCGTCGATACCGATACCATTGTCCCGTACATGGATGACCACGCCTTGATCAACCCACTCCCGGGTCTCGATTTCAATCAAACCGCCGGACTCCGGAAGTGCATGCACCGCATTGACCACCAGATTCACCAGCACCTGTTGAAGTTCATTCGGATTCATTCTGACTGATTGCACCGCATGCAGCAGCAGACGGATAGTAAAACTGTGCGACTTGCGCAGGTGTCGCACCAGGGTCTCGGTACTCTGCACCACCTCATTGACGTCAACCAGTGAAGGCGTACTCTGTAACGGCTCTGGCGTCGCATACTCAAGCAGACTCTGAATGATATCCTTGATGCGGAACACCTGCTCGACGATGAGATCGATCTCATGCCTCACCGGATCGGCATGTGCTCCCAGTTCATCCACCAGCAGATCGAGATTGCCGATGATCACTGCCGTGGGATTGTTCACCTCATGCGCGACACCGGCTGTCAGTTCGCCCAGAGCCGCCAGTTTTTCCGCAGCGATCAACTGCGCTCGGGTCTCCCGCAATACGCGGATGGTGTTGGCCAGTTTTTCGTTCTTTTGCTTGAGTTCCGCCGTGCGTTCCTCAACCTTGTTTTCCAGTTCATCCGCCCACTCCTGCACCTGTTGATTGCGCTTGCGCAACAGCTCCAACAGGACATCGAGTTCACGCGCCAGAATGCCGATCTCGTCTTTCGAACTGACCTGTCCGATACGTTTACTCCGACCCTGACGCGTGGCACGCACCACCTCGCTCATCATCTCCAACGGTTTGAAGATAGACTTTGCGCCGATCACCGACACCAGAGCTGAGCTGAGCATCAGCGCGGCGAATAGAAGAATCAGCATACCCAGAGCCTGCCAGAGTTCGTTTCGCGACGGAGCCTCGAGAAAACCGGCATAGAGCATGCCGACACGATCGCCGTTGACGTCCTCTATCGGCTGATAGGAGGAGATATACCAATCGTTGACCACGAACGCACGATCGATCCACTTCTCCCCATCGTCGAGCACTTGGGTCCGCACCTCGTCGGAAACACGGGTGCCCAATGCACGCTCCTCCGGCCGACGGGGAACATTCGTGGTGATGCGTACATCGTCGAGAAACACGGTCACGGTGCCGATACTACCCTTGGGCAGGCTGCCGGGACCGTAGACCAGGTCGCGAATAGTATCGACGAAATCGAAATTACCATTCAACAGTACACCACCATCGAGCAGACCCATGATCTGCCCCCGCGAATCGGTCACCGGATAGAGTGCACGAATCATCATGCCCCGTTGCTCGTACTCTCGCTCTGTGGGCTTTGCACGCTGTGTGTCAACCAATCTGAGTCTGACCTTGTCTGCCAGCCCCGGCGCGGCCTGATCCAGCGCACTGGGGTCGAAGAGTTCAATACCAACCCGTGAATTGCCCTGCAAGGCTGCCAACAGAGAGGGCGAAGTCTTGCCATGCAGATCGGGTGCAAAATAGCGATTACCGCTGCGATCCAGCAGATGAAGATAGGAGAAGCCGAAAGCCTCTTTATGTGCCGCCAGCTGCTCGCTGATCGCGCTGTCGCTGTGTGCTTCGAGCGCGGTATAGAAGTTGTGGGATTCTGCCAGTCGTCCCAGACTGTTGAGGTAGTCCTGACGCAATCGCTGAAAGTGATCGTCCGCTACCGCCAGGTCGGTATTGACCTTAACGAAGAGTTGCTCATAGCTGAAGTTCGAGCCCCAGACCATAGCCAGAATGAGGAAGACCGGCATAATCAGCAGGATCGGAAACAGCACCAACGCCAAAAGCTTGTAGCGTAGAGAGCCTCTGATCAGTTCCGCCAGGCTTCGTCGTTGTACCGACATCGACTAGGGTTGCGTGCTCATTGGGCGTTGCCGGGAATCAGTCGAGCCCCCAGGCCTGCACCTTGCGTTCCAGGGTCTTGCGCGAGATGCCGAGAATGCGCGCCGCCGCTGATTTGTTACCCGACTGCTGATCCAGCACGCGCAGAATGTGACGCTTCTCCACGGCTTCCAGGAGCAGGCCATCCGCCTCCTCCCCGGAGTTCTGCACAGTCTCAATTACCAGCCCAGGCAGGCAGCTACTCGGCAGTTTGTTGAGCAGCAGACTGCGCTCGATGACATTTTTCAATTCACGCACATTACCGGGCCAGTCGTAACTCAGCAGGCGCGACAGCTCTACCTCGTCAAGTTGCCTGCTCTCAACGCCAAGCTCGAGTGAGAGTTGATGCATGAAATGGTTGACCAGCAGAGGTATGTCTTCCGTCCTCTCCCGCAGCGCCGGGATCGTCAGGGAGAGTACGTTGAGGCGATAGAAAAGATCTTCGCGAAAACGCCCTTTTCTGACCTGCTCTTCCAACTCTTTGTTGGTGGCGGCGATGATACGCACATCCACCGTGTATTCCCGATTGGAACCGACCGGGCGGATGCTTCGCTCCTCCAGCGCCCGCAGCAGATGCGCCTGCATGGCCATCGGCATCTCACCGATTTCGTCGAGAAAGAGGGTGCCTCCTTCGGCATAGCTAAAGAGTCCTTCGCGTGATTGATGAGCGCCGGTAAAAGCGCCTTTGACATGGCCAAAGAGTTCACTCTCCAGCAACTCTGCACTGACCGCTCCGCAGTTGACCGGGACAAAGCTTCCCGAGCGGCCGCTGAGTTCATGGATCGCTCGCGCCGCCAGCTCCTTTCCGGTACCTGATTCGCCTTCCAGCAATACGGTAGAGGGCATCGGCGCCACCCGCTTGATCACGTCGCAGAGGTGGCGCATCAAATCACACTCCCCCACCACACCGGTGGTGTCGATCAACAGATCGACCTGTCGCCGAAGCACAAAATTTTCCCGCTCAAGCTTCTGTCGTTCGAGATAGCGTTCGACGGCGGCCATCATCTGCTCCATACGGAAGGGTTTGGTGATGAAATCCTCCGCTCCGACACGCAGGGCATCGATAGCCGTCTGCAGATCGGCATGGGCAGTCATGAAGATGACGCCGGTATTTCCACCCTGCTCGCGCAGACCCTTGACCCACTCGACGCCGTCCCACTCCCCGGGCAGTCGAATGTCGGTGATGATGAGATCGAAGTGACAGTGCTTGCGCAGCTCTTCGGCCGTGGCGACATCCTCTGCCGTCTCCACCAGCCCGAAATACTTTGCCAGTCCCCGCTGCAGAAAATTCCGTATGCCGGGTTCATCGTCGACGACCAGAACCGAGGTCATTCGGGTCGCTTGTGTCGTGTTTCCAGATGGAGTTCCGTTCCCACCAATCCTCTCGATCTCTTGGGTATGCAGCGTCATTTAGTGGTACCAATGGTTTGCTTTCTTGTACGGGGATCGAGTGTCCCCTGTTATTTCCAGGAATGAGACATTTTGTCCCTATTCTGTGTTTCAGCTCGGAACATATGTCCCAACAGTCGGAGAATTTTCCCACCTGTTGCAGGGAAGAACAGTGCTTCTCTTCCGAATCGGACCGCAGATTCCTACTGATTAACTACATAGTAGACAAGTGGCAACGATTTTCTACTGCACGGTGTGCGTAAACGACCGATCTAAGCCTGAATGGCACTTCTTTTGCAGGACTCAATCTACAACTGGATCGAAATTAATAATTAGGAGTTTGACATGACCTTCAAAGTGTTACGGCCATTGCTATCCCTGCTCGCCTGCCTGCTCATATTCTCAGGCATAACCCATGCGGGTGAAAACCCTGAAAAAATTGTCAGATTGGCAACCACCACGAGTACCGACAACTCCGGCCTGCTGACTGCTCTGCTACCTAAGTTCACCGAGGATACCGGTTATCAGGTTCATGTGATCGCGGTCGGCACCGGCAAGGCGCTTCGCATGGGTCGGGATGGGGATGTGGATCTGGTGCTGGTCCATGCACGTCCTGCAGAAGACAAGTTTGTCGCCGAGGGTTTTGGAGAAAAACGCTATGGGGTGATGTACAACGACTTCGTCATGGTCGGCCCCAAGAGCGATCCAGCGCAGATCGGTAGCGCAAAAACGGCCGTTGAAGCACTCAAGAAGATCGCCGACAGCCAGTCGACTTTCGTCTCCCGCGGTGACGACTCCGGCACCCACAAGAAGGAGCGCAGCCTGTGGAGTAAAGCCGGTATCACGCATGACGGCAGCTGGTATCGCGAAGCCGGCCAAGGTATGGGCAAGGTACTGCAGATCGCCTCCGAGATGGGCGCCTACACCCTGACCGACCGGGGCACCTGGCTCGCCTATCAGAGCAAGCTGCCACTAAAGATCGCGTTTGAAAACGACCCCCTGCTGTTCAACCCCTATGGCATCATTGCCGTAAATCCTCAGCGCCACCCGGACACCAACTATGCCGGCGCTCAGGCGCTGATCGGTTGGATGATCTCACCCAAAGGACAGGAGTTGATCGGCGGCTTCAAAGTAGGGGATAACCAGTTGTTCACGCCCAGTGCGGATGCTGGAGAGTTTGCGGCTTTCTCCCACGCGCACTGATGGAGCAACTCGGCGACGCGACAGGCAGCGCACTGGCACTGCTGTTCAGTGGCAATGCCGACCTGTGGGAGATAATCGGTATCTCCTTTCGCGTCTCTTTTGTCGCCATTCTGGTGTCGACACCTCCCGCACTGCTCACAGCCTTCGCCCTGGCCTATCTACGATTTCCAGGGCGGAGGCTGCTGATCTCGATCAACAGCACCCTGCTCTCGGTACCGGCGGTGGTGGTAGGGCTGACCCTCTATATCCTGCTCTCCAGACAGGGGCCGCTCGGTGAGTGGAGACTGCTCTTTACGCAGACCGCTATGGTGCTGGGACAGACCGTTCTCGCCTTCCCCATCCTCGCTGCCATGAGCCACTCCGCGCTACAGGCCGTCGACAAGCGAGCCTGGGAGACGGCACGCACCCTCGGCGCCAGCCCGCTGCGCGCCTTCTCCACCCTGATGCACGAGGCGAGATTTGGTCTCATGGCTGCATTGCTGGCCGCTTTCGGACGCATCATTGCCGAAGTCGGGGCGTCGATGATGCTGGGGGGGAATATTCTCCACTACACCCGCAACATTCCCACCGCCATCGCGCTGGAGACCAGCAAGGGGGAATTCGCTCAGGGCATAGCCCTCGGCATCGTGCTGCTGGCCCTGGCGTTCACGCTCAATACCCTGCTGCAGAATGTTCAGGGAAGGGGGCAACCGGTGGCATGAACGTTGAATCCAGGCTGATTGTTGAAGCGCTGCAAAAGCGCTTCGGCAAACGACAGGTGCTACAGAACATTCACCTCAAACTTCAGGCCGGAGAGGTTGTCCTTCTCTGCGGACCCAATGGTGCCGGCAAGAGTACTTTGCTGCGAATTCTTGCTGGACTGGAGCGACCTGATCGCTGCCATATCGATCTGGGTCAGGGGATGCAGCCTTGGCGACGTAGCAAGAACGCGCTACTTAAAAGCACACTTTATCTGCACCAACACCCCTACATGTTCGACGCTTCGGTCCGCTATAATCTGGCCTATGCCCTGCCACGCAGAGTGAACGGAGAGGCGCGCCACGAACTGATCGCTCAGGCAACTTCCTGGGCCGGTCTTGAGCATCTGCAGGATACGGCCTCGAAGAACCTCTCCGGTGGTGAACGCCAGCGGGTCTCGCTGGCCAGGGCCTGGCTGAGAAAACCGAGGATACTACTGTTGGACGAACCGACCGCCAATCTCGATCAGGCATCTCGACAGCGCACTCTGGAACTGCTCGCCCCCTTCAAGCAGTCCGGCATGTCGATGATCATCTCAAGCCACGACGCAGACCAGTTCGACTCGCTGGCTGACCGCACCCTGCATCTGGATGATGGCCAGTTGACAGAAACCGACAGCCGACAGAGTCGGCCTCACTCCAGCGTGGCGAGCGCGCTCTCCCTGGTAACCCAGGCATGACGAAGCCGGACGATATCACTGCGGTGATTCTCGCCGGCGGCCGGGGACAGCGCATGGGTGGCGTCGACAAGGGGCTGGTCGAGTTCCACGGACGACCGCTTATCGAACATGTCATCGAAGCGATTTCGCAACAGGTGCACAGCCTGCTGATCAATGCCAATCGCAATCTGGTGCAGTATCAACGCTTCGGCTACCCGGTGATTGCCGATTCATTAAACGATTACCAGGGTCCGCTGGCCGGCTTTCTCGCCGCCATGGAGGTCGCACAGACCCCTGACATCGTCACGGTACCCTGCGATGGCCCTCTGCTCGCAAACGATCTGGTCGCACGTCTGAGCGCTGCCAGGGAGCGGGATCAGGCCGAGATCGCCGTGGCACATGATGGGCATCGGCTACAACCGGTCTATGCGCTGATTCCAGTGGCGTTGAAACAGAGTCTGCAGGCCTATCTGGAAGGCGGCGATCGCAAGATCGACCTCTGGTACGCGCGTCACCGTGTGGCGACTGCCGACTTCTCCGACCTGCCCTCCACCTTCGTGAATATCAACACGGAAGAGGAGCGGGATCGCCTGCAGGATGGCGCGGCATGATCGACTACCCCCGCCCGATCATCGGATTCAGCGCTTTCAGCGGCACCGGCAAGACAACGCTACTGAAGCAACTCCTGCCGATCCTGCGCGAACAGGGCCTGCGGGTTACTGTCATCAAACATGCGCACCATCAGTTCGATGTCGACCACCCCGGAAAAGACAGCCATGAACTGCGTTTGGCGGGCGCCAATCAGATGCTGATCGCTTCCCGTCGCCGCATGGCTTTGGTCAGTGAATTCGACAACAAACATGCGGAACCGAGATTGAGCGAGTTGTTGCTCGCCCTCGATCCCGATACTATCGATCTGATTCTGGTAGAGGGCTTCAAACGGGAGGAGATCGCAAAAATCGAGCTGCATCGTCCCGTGCTCGGCAAACCCCTGCTCTGTGCCAACGACCCATGGATCATTGCCATCGCGACAGATGCGGCTGTTCCCGACGCACCCGAGGCACTGCCCCGCCTCAATCTCAACGATCCGCATGAGATCGCCGCTTTTATCCAGCGACAGATGGTTACGATCAAAGGTAGAACAGACCATGACCCACCCTTCCCTGCACACCGCCGCCAGTTGTGCTGATCCCGAATCACCCGAAACACTCACTGTAGAGAGTGCCAGAGCCCGTATTCTGGCGAGTATCACCCCGATTGCTACCCGGGAGCGGCTGGCGCTGCGTGACAGCCTGGATCGCATATTGGCCGAAGCGATCATCTCGCCGCTCGACGTGCCGGGCCATACCAACTCCGCGATGGACGGTTTTGCCCTATCCGGAGAGGATCTGCCCGCTGAGACGGTCGATCTGAAACTGATCGGTACCGCCCTCGCCGGAGTTCCCTTCAAAGGTCAGTGCGCTAAGGGTGAGTGTGTACGCATCATGACCGGCGCACCAATGCCCAGCGGCACCGATACGGTGGTCATGCAGGAGCAGACCCAACTGATCGGCGATGATCGGGTGCGTATCGGCCAGGGTCACCGACCGGGTCAGAATGTGCGACAAGCCGGGGAAGACATCGCCCGGGGAGCGGCAGTGCTCGAACCGGGGCGGCGGCTGACGCCAGCGGATCTGGGTATTCTCGCCTCGCTCGGCTTCGGCGAGTTGAGTGTGCGAAGACGTCCGCGCGTCGCTTTTTTCTCCACCGGTGACGAGTTACGAGGCGTCGGTGAACTGTTACAGGAGGGCGAGCTCTACGACAGTAACCGCTACTCTCTGTTTGGCATGTTAAAGCGGGCAGGCGTGGAGACACTCGACCTCGGCGTCATCAAAGATGATCCGGAAGCCTTGAAGAAGGCTTTTCGCGAGGCCTCGGCCTCAGCAGATGTGGTGATCTCCTCCGGCGGTGTTTCGGTTGGCAGCGCCGACTACACCAAGTCGGTTCTGCAGGAGTGCGGAGAGATCTCCTTCTGGCAGATCGCCATGAAACCGGGCCGGCCACTCACCTTCGGCACTCTCGACGGGGCCTTCTTTTTCGGCCTGCCGGGCAATCCGGTGGCGGTGATGGTTACCTTCTATCAGTTTGTCCTGCCTGCGCTGCACTGGCTGGCCAGCGGCAGTGAGTATCAGCCCTTCACGCTCAGCGCCCGTAGCGAAACCCCCCTGCGCAAACGCCCAGGTCGTTTTGAGTTCATACGGGGAGAGTTGCAGCAGGCCGCTGATGGACACTTCAGCGTGACCGGACTGGGTCAGCAGGGTTCGGGCATTCTGACATCAATGAGCCGAGGCAACTGCTTTATCCTTCTCGATGAGGAGTGTGATGGCATCCAAGCCGGCGATGAGGTCACAGTGCAGCCCTTTGCCACCCTGATTTAATTTTGCGCCAGAAGCAGTAAAAGTCTTTCCGTTCCTGGCACCAGAAAAGCATGACTCAATCCAACGTCAAACCCAACTCCGGCAAGCGCAAACGACTATTGCGCTGGTTCGCCGAAGGGTTGGTCTTGTTACTGGTGCTATATCTTCTCCACCTGTGGCAGACCCGAAATGCTATCGAAGGCACTGCGCCTGCCCTCGATGGTCAGCTACTGGACGGCCGGGCTTTCTCTCTGCAGAGCCGATCACAGGGACCACTACTGGTCTACTTCTGGGCCAGCTGGTGCCCGGTATGTGGTTTGACCTCCGGGCATATCGATTCGCTGGCTGAAAAGCAGAATGTCCTCACGATCGCCATGCAGTCGGGAGCGCCGTCAGAGATATCAACCTATCTCTCGGACAAAGCGCTGAACTTTCCCGTCATGGCGGACCCCAATGGAGAGATCGCCAGGCGCTGGGGAGTGCGAGGCGTACCGACCCTCTATATCCTCGATCGACAAAACCGGATTCGATTCGTTACCGTCGGCTACACTTCATCAGTGGGACTTGCACTGCGTATGTGGCTGGCAGAGAGCTGACACACGCAAGATAAAATACTTGATATTTAATTCTTTAGTTATTGTTTTTATTAGTTTTATAGCCCATCTTTGCAAGCGTAGCAGCGCCTTTTATTGCTTCCTGTCCTGCGCTAATCCCGCATTCGGTTGTTAGCATGACAGGCGCAGAAACCTTAGGGATTCAAATAGTGACTATAGGTTTTAGCTCGCCCTGGGGCGCTATAGAATAAAGGATTGAAACCACTCTATACACCACCAACAACAGGATAAAAAAATGGCCCAAATTACCCTTGAAGGAAACGCGATCAACACCAACGGTGAGCTGCCTCAAATCGGCAGCGATGCGCCGGACTTCTCTCTCACCAAGAGTGACCTCTCCGATGTGAGCCTGGCTGACTTAGGCGGTAAAAAGAAACTGCTGAATATCGTGCCCAGTCTGGATACCGGCGTCTGCGCTGCATCGACCAAGAAGTTCAACGAGGCCATGGCCGGCAAATCCAACTCTGTTGCTCTGGTCATCTCCGCCGATCTGCCGTTTGCTCAGAGCCGCTTCTGTGGCGCGGAAGGCATCGAGAGCGTCATCTCTCTCTCCATGATGCACAGCCGCAACTTTGCCAAGGACTATGGCGTACTGATTACCGATGGTCCTCTGGCCGGCATCTGTGCCCGCGCAGTCGTTGTGCTGGACGAACAGAACAAGGTTGTCTATACCCAACTGGTACCCGAGATTGTTGAGGAACCCGACTACGACTCCGCACTGGCCCATCTCGACTGATCCCATCTCGTCTGATCACATCGATCAGAGCCAATAAAAAAACGGGCGCTTGTAGCGCCCGTTTTAATTTGCCTTCAGATTTTTTAACCTGAGACCGTGGGTTCAGGTTTAACTTAGTAACGCGGCGGGTACTGAGATGGCGCCGGATAAGGCCCATATCCAGCATTAGGGGAACGCCAGGCTGGCGGATAAGCTGCAGGAGGAGGTACAGCGATGGCGTCATGCAACTCCCTCTCTGCCTGGATACGATTATGTATGGCATCCATCTCCGCTCTTGCCGCCTCACGCAGGTCGTCAAACTCCTTGAGTATTTTGGCAACCGATTCGTCGTGTTGATCAAGCGGACTGTTCTGACTATCAGCCGCTGTCGCTGCGCTGCTCTCAGCAGGGTTGGCTGCCGGTGCATCTTCGCTTGCTTCCGCTACCTGCTCCTGCGCCGCGTCAGCAGTTTCAGCTGAGTCGGATGCTGTATCGCTACTCTGTTCGCCGCTATCCGCTGTTGAAGCGCTCTCGGTCATGCTGCTTTGGGTCATACTGCTCTGGGCCTCATCACCACTATCTGGCAATGCCGCATCTGTTTTCCCAGTAGACCCCTCGCTATCAGCCGTTTCGGCAGCACCTTCGTCTGCAACGGCAGGGGACTGCTCGTTCATTGAGGAAGAGGCTGTGGCATGCGATGAGGTGGCGGCTTCTTCCTGGGTGGTGGCATCTTCAGTGACGGCCGCTTCAGGAACAGGATTTTTCGCCAGTGAACGAATGTAGATAAAGAAGAGGATAATGATGAGCAGCCAGAATATGACCTTTACCCAAAATCCTCCTGTACTCTTTGAGTCGGTTGACATTGAACTCTCCTCCAGAGGTTCTTGCTTGATAGCTTCTATTTTTATTACTGCTTCTGATTTCTTTGCCTCTACGGGCTTGTCGGCAGTCGATGGGGCTGAGCTCTTCTCTGCTCCCCCTCCCAACGATGATGCCGCAGCGGCAACCGAGGTTGCGGTAGCAGGTTTGACATCGCCGGACTTTGGCGAACTTGCGGGTGCAGGCGCGCTCTTGGTGCTTGCCGGGGCGGATGCGGCAGGCGTCACCTTCTTTTTCGCCACCGCCTTTTTCTTTCTCGCCACGGCCTTTTTTGCGACTTTTTTCTTTGCGGCCTTCTTCTTCGTCGCAGCCTTTTTTACCGTTCCTGTTGGCTTTTCCGCAGCCTCATTGTTGTCTGCTGTCTTTCCCGTCTCGTTATTATCTTCCGCCATGTTGACTCCCCCTTCGGCAAGCAGAATTAAAGTTAAATACTAGTGTAGTGTCCTATACTCTTCAACGCTTCTCTTCAGTATCGCTAACCAACCAATTCGCCACCCAGGCATAACTGAGGTCGGTGGGATTGATGATCTGTATCCATTCGCCATCGCGCTCAACGGCCAGGAAGCGGGCGCCCTGCTCCGCCTTCCCCGTAATCCCATAATCAGTCCCAGGACCACTGCGCAGATTGGCAAGGGTCGCATTGATCGCTACCGACTCTCCCAGCCAGGGCGTAGCCAGCAATGTCTTGAGATAGGGCAGGACGTCTTCCGAACGACTACGAACCTTCGCTTTGATGATCTCTCTGGCGTCATCATGACCCTGCTCGGCAGCCTTCATATACCAACGCATGGCCTCAGCATCATCCTGCTTGATACCTTCGCCATTGGTGTAGGCCAGGGCCAATGCGAACATGGCCTCTTTGTGGCCTCGACTCGCAGCCTGTCCCCACCAGTACACAGCCTTGGGCACATTCACCCGCAATCCATTGCCATTGGCGTAGAGCCAGCCCAGATGGAAGGCCGCCTCGGTATGTCCCTGCATGGCCAAGGGCCGCCAGAGACAGTAGGCTTCGGCGTAATCGCCCGCTTTCATGGAAGCCATACCCAGCTGGAATGCATCCTCTCCAGCTCGCGCTGACTGCATTAGAAACAAAAACAGTAAAATTACCTTACTTATTGTATTTATTCGGTATATTCTTCTCATTACCTATTTGTTCTTTCGAGTTTCAGCAGTCTCGAATCAGGCATTGTCTTCTTCTCTCAGCAACATGAAGGCAGCAACGAGCGTCTTAACCTTTTCCATACCGCTGATCAGATTCTCTTCGATCTGAGCCATTTCAATCGCTCCACCGCTCTTACCTGCCGCCCAATTCGACACCACAGCACAGGTGGCATAACAGAGGTTCATCTCGCTGGCCAGAGCAGCCTCGGGCATGCCTGTCATACCGACGATGTCACAGCCGTCGCGTTGCATGCGCACGATTTCGGCTGCGGTTTCCAGCCGCGGTCCCTGAGTTGCGCCGTAGGTGCCACCAGCAATCGGATTGACACCGCTGTGCTGGCCTGCTGCCAGCAGCTGCTTGCGCAGTGTCTCGCAATAGGGCGTGGTGAAATCGATATGGGTGACCTGGGCCAGGTCAGACTCGAACAGGGTATGTTCACGTCCATAGGTGTAGTCGACGATCTGATCTGGAATCACGATCATGCCGGGCGCCATCTGTTCAGTAATGCCACCGACAGCAGCGACCGCCAGAACAGTTTCGACTCCGGCATGGCGTAGGGCCCAAAGATTTGCCCGGTAGTTGACCAAGTGTGGAGGAATGCTATGGGAAGAACCGTGACGTGGAAGAAAGACGAGTTCCCAGCCGCCCAGCATGCCATGCGTCAGAGGAGCCGATGGCTCGCCATAAGGGGTGTGAGATACCTCTCTGTGGACAATCTCCAGATTGGGTATCTTGTCGAGTCCGGTGCCGCCAATGATGGCTAATTTCGACATTTGTTTCTTATTTATTCATAGGTTAGAAGTGAGAGATTCTACCCTTATCAGGCTTTGAAGAAAATCATGCTGAAGAACAAAAGGCCGGCATTAGCCGGCCTCAGTGAAAAAATCAGGGGTTAGTTGTCTTCAAAGCTGGTCAGAATGCTTGGAAAGGTAATCAGCAATCCCGCTCGCTGAGCGCTGAATGCCGCTATCTCCCTTCTGCCAACCGGCGGGACAGACTTCGCCGTGCTCCTCGGTGAATTGCAGGGCGTCGACAATACGCAGCATCTCATCGATATTGCGGCCGAGAGAGTTTTCATTCACCACCTGATGCCGGACGATGCCCTCCTTATCGATCAGAAAAGAACCGCGGTAAGCAACCTTACCGTCCGGTGTCTCCACGTCATAGGCTTTGCAGATCTGATGCGTCAGATCAGCTACCAGCGGATACTTAACCGGCCCTATGCCGCCATCCTTGATTGCCGTATTGCGCCAGGCATTGTGCGTAAACTGGGAATCGATTGAGCATCCGATGACCACCACATTTCGACGCTCAAACTCATCCAGGCGATGATCAAAGGCGATCAGCTCCGAAGGACAGACGAAGGTGAAATCGAGAGGATAGAAGAAAAGTACGGCATACTTGCCTTCGATGGTTTGCTTGAAATTGAAGTCATCGACGATACTTCCATCGCCCAAGACTGCTGATGCGGTAAAATCCGGTGCTTCACGACCCACTAATACGCCCACGATTGATCTCCTGATTCAAAACGTTACTAAGGAGGCCATCTTAGCACCGATCCAATCCGGCTGTTATCAGACAAAGAAAAGGGGAGCCTATGACTCCCCCTCTCAATCACTTTGAAATGCCCTCAGACGGCACGAGCCAGCACGCCGGAATTCTCCAACGTGGGGATCAAAATCGATTCCTCGCGTTTGATCCTATCCTCGATCATGTCAAAGATTTCAAAGGTATCAGCCATGAACTCGTCGCTGAAATTAAAATCGCAATTCTTCAGCCACTTTGCGTGGTAAGTGTCGAACTGCTTGCGCATGGGCTTTTGTCCGTTAAGAAAACCCCAAGCCATAGATTTCAGCTTGGGATCCTGATGAATCAGCAAGTCGGGATAGATCGACTTGTCTTGCTGAGACATATGCCCTTTCATTTTCTCCGCCAGATCACAAATCATTCTGTGCGCGGTCATCGCGTTAGGGCGGATGTTCATCTGTTCCCTGGTCATCATCGCCCGCAGATCGCTAATCACCTCAAGCATTTCTGCGTGACTGCCCTTTAGATTTTCTAATGTACTCACTTCCACCCTCCTGATGTTCTGCTTACGTCCATGAGTCTTTAACAGAAGCAACACATGGATGCGTGTTTATCGGCCCTGCGATCTCTGTCGTTTAAGCCGTCGTTAACAATAGTGAACCATGATTAGAAAAATGGCAATAGGTACTTAATTTTATTAGAATTTTTATATGATATTATTTTCGGGTTAACCCTGTCAGTCAATCTTAGACTCTAGGGGTTTTTACTTAATGATTTGGCACTGCCATGATGGCAGGAACATTTCTGAGATAGCCTTTGTAGTCCATGCCATAACCAAAAACATAGCGGTCTTCCACACTCAGTCCGACAAAATCCGCTTTGTAACCGATACCTCTGTCATGCAGTTTCTCCACCAGCACCGCACTGTAAACAGCCTTCGCGCCGGCTGTTCGACAGGCATCCACGATGGCGGCCAGGGTGATGCCTTCATCCAGGATATCATCGATCACCAGCACCGTCTGATCCTGCAACGAAGTGCTTGGCTGGCCGATCCACTCCAGATCAGCACCAGATGTATTACCCCGATAACGGGTGGCATGCACATAGTCCTGTCGTAACGGAAAATTGAGCCGAGTCAACAGATGACCAGTGGGGATCAGCGCTCCATTCAACACGCTGAGCACGATCGGATCTTCCCCGGAAAGTTTGCCCGTGATCTCGAGCGCCAGTCGATCCAGTGTCTCTTCGACCTGCCGAGTGGAATAGAGCTCTTCTGCCATGGCAAGCATATCGGCCGCTTCTTTCTGCGTGATCATGTCAGGGTTCCTTTCACTCCAGGTTGAGACTCAGCGAGCCGGCCTGCGGATCATAAGCCAGTTTATCAACGGCGGCTTTCCATCGAGGGTCCATGTGCAGGGCTTGTAAGCTGAGAGGCTTGCGCCCATGCATTCGGACAAGCCGCACATGAGTCGCCGGATCGTCGTAGTCCTTCAGGTGCTCGACAACCGCGATCGCAGCCGGCCTATTGTTGCAGACCAACACCATATCGCAACCGGCCTTCAGTGCCGCATCGGCGCGGGCGGCATAACTTCCGGCCGCATCCGCCGCAGTCATATTGAGGTCATCGCTGAAGATGACACCTTGAAAACCGAGCTGTCCGCGCAGGACCCTCTGTAGCCAGTAAGGCGAAAATCCAGCCAGGTGACGGTCGATCTTCTCGTAGATCACATGCGCGGGCATGACCGCTTCCATCCCTGCCTGAATCATATGTTCGAAGGGACGCAGATCATCGACCTCGATGTCCTCGAAGCGGCGGGAATCGATCGGTAGTGCTGTGTGTGAATCGGCCTCGACACCGCCATGCCCGGGAAAGTGTTTACCCACCACCGCCATACCGGCACTGTGGCACCCCTGCATCCAGGCGTGAGCCAGACGGGAGACCGTTTCCGGCTCCTTGGAGAAGGCCCGATCGCCGATCACCTGGCTGACACCGTGCGCCAGATCAAGCACAGGTGCAAAACTGAAATCGACTCCGCAGACGCGCAGTTCGGAGGCCATCAACCAGCCCCCCTCCTCTGTCAGCTTCAATCCTTTTGCACTGTTGTTGCGATAGTGCTCGCCATACCAGGCAGCCGGTGGCAGATGGGTGAACCCCTCTTTGAAGCGCTGCACCCGGCCGCCTTCGTGATCAACTGCAATCAGCAGATGGGGCGTTCGCACCTGATGGATCGCCTCACACAGCGCTGTCAGCTGTTCACGAGACGAAAAATTACGGCTGAACAGAATCACTCCGCCGACAGCAGGATGCTGCAGCAGTCTGACTTCCTCCGGCTTGAGGGTCTCGCCCTCAAGATCGAGCATGACTGGTCCGAGACTCATCCTTTACAATACCTTACTCAACAATCCGCGCAGTATGCCGCAAACCGGTATAGGGAGAAACACCAGACCTGTGACAACAGGTCTTGCCGGTGAAACAGAATTGGAGGTATCCCAGGTGAAACTATTGCGTCTCTTCCCCATTGTGATGGCAGTTCTGCTGGCATTGCCCACACTCCTGCTGGCTGAGGATGAGGAGAAGGAGGAAGCGGAGCCTGTCGTCATCCACTACTATCAAGTCAAACCCTCCTTGGTGGCCAATCTTGCCAGTGGCGGCCGCTACATCCGTTGCGATATTCAGCTGATGACCCACGACGAGGCGTTTGTCGAGGATATGCGGCTGCACGATGCCGCCATCCGTCACACCCTGCTGTTGCTGCTTTCAGATCAGGACGGTAACAAAATCAAAACGCCTGACGGTAAAGAGGCGCTGAGAAAAGAGGCCATGTCGCAAATCAACCAACTACTCAAGGAGCTGACGGGAAAGGCGGCGGTCGAGTCGCTCTTCTTCACCACCTTCTTTGTGCAGTAGTCAGGCGGATATCGAGCCGGTCGCGTAGCCGGTCTCCCAGCAGATTCAGCGACAACACCACCAGCACCATCGCCATACCCGGGGCCAGCACCATGTGCGGCGCCACCAGCATATAGCTGGCGCCATCACGAATCATACTGCCCCAGGATGCCTGTGGTGGCTGTACACCGAGGCCAAGAAAGGAGAGCCCTGCCTCAGCGATCACCATACCGGCAATACCGAAGGTGGTTTCGACGATCAGAGGCGCTGCCAGCAGCGGCAGCAGATGGCGAGTCAGGATGTAGCTGCGCGAACTGCCCAGAGCGATCGCCGCCGTGATGTGGTCACGCTGTTTCAGCGAAAGCACCTGTCCCCTCACCAGTCTGGCGTAACCGACCCAGCCCACTACTGACAGAGCGATGATCAGATTGTCCAGACCCGGCCCCATGACACCAGCCAGCGCAATCGCCAGCAGGATGCCGGGAAAGGCCATGAAGATATCGATCACCCGCACCAACAACAGATCGAGCCAGCCGCCTTGATAAGCGGCCATCAGACCGATTGTGACGCCGATGATCAGCGACAGGCTCACCACGCCAAACGAGACCAACAAGGAGGTGCGGGCGCCAGCCAGAAGACGCTCCAGCACCGGACGCCCCAAGTCATCGAATCCCAGCAAGCCATCCACGCCCGGGCCTTGCAGTATCTGCGTCAACTGCACCTGATTGGCCCCATCGGCAGCCAACCCTCCAAACAGGGCGGAGAGGACCCAGAGCGCCATCACCAACAGCGGCAGACGATGCAACATCACGCCCTGCCGCCCTGACGGATACGCGGATCGACCACCCCGTAGAGCATATCGGTCAGGGTATTGACCAGCACATAGGCAAGACTGACGAAGAGCACACAGCCCTGCACCACCGGATAGTCCCGACGTTGAATCGCATCGATCATCAGAGAGCCGATACCGGGCCAATCGAAGACCACTTCGGTCACTACCGCACCCCCGAGCAGCGCGCCCAGCTGCATGCCGATCAGCGTCAGCACCGGCAGCCAGGCGTTGCGCATGGCGTGGCGCCAGAGCACCTGTCCCTCCGCCAAGCCCTTGGCGCGTGCGGTACGCACGTAATCCTCACCCAGTATCTCCAGCAGGCTGCTGCGGATCATGCGTGCCAGAATGGCGGCAAAGCCGGTCCCCAGCGTCACCGCCGGCAGGATCAGGCTGGCGCCGGTCTCCCTCCCGCTCACCGGCGTCCAGCCGAGCCAGAGGGAGAAGCAGAGAATCAGCAGCGGCCCCAGCCAGAAGTTCGGGATCGAGACCCCCAGCGTGGAGAATCCCATCGCCCCCCAATCCCAGCCAGTACCCCGCCGGGTCGCCGCCAGCAGACCAAGAGGCAGTGCCAACACAAGAGCGCAGGTGAGTGCAGCAAACGCCAGTTGCAGCGTGGCCGGGATGCGGCTGGCCAACAACTGGCTCACCGGCTGGTTGGAGTGGAGGGAGGTACCGAGATCGAGCCGCAGCACTCCGCTCAGGTAGCCGGAGAGCTGAGTCCCGATCGGTTGGTCGAGTCCCAGACTGGTGCGTAGCGCCGCCCGGTCAGCGGGGCGTGCCGATTCGCCCAACATCACATCCACCGGATCGCCGGGTATCAGGTGGATCAAAAGAAAGACCAGGCAGACCACACCCAACATCACCAACAGGGCGCTCACCAGCCGGGCGAACAGAAATTGGGCCACTACTCGACAATCTCCACCCAGGTGCCATTGTCGACCCAGTCGAACAGCTTTAGCAGGTCTGGATTACGCATGCGGATGCAGCCATGGGAGACCGGCATGCCGATGAGGGACTCCTCGGGGGTGCCGTGGATGTAGATATAACGCCTGAGGGTATCGACCTGACCGCCCCGGTTGCGCCCCGACTCGACTCCGGTCAGCCAGAGGATACGGGTCAACACCCAGTCCCGATCCGGTTCTGCCTCGGCCAGCTCATGGCGATAGATCTCCCCCGTCGGCCGACGCCCCTTAAACACCGTGTTCTCTGGGCAGCCGTCACCGATCTTCAGGCGGATGCGGTGCATCCCCCTCGGCGTGCATCCGCTGTTACAGAGCTCTCCGGCCCCGGCACGACCGCTCGAAACCGGGTAGAGGGCCACCGCCCTGCCCGCTTGCAGGCAGATCAAGCGCTGGTGTGACAGTTCAATGCGCAGTTGCCGCAGTGACATGACGATCCTCCCCCGATTCCTGCAAACGCATACTGAGCAGTCCATCATAGTTGCCATCGGGCGACAGTGTATAGCCCACAACCCTTGGCCCCTGGATGGCGTACTGATCCTCATACCAGAGAGGCACATAGGGCAGATCGGCGTGCAGCTGCTCAGCGATCTGCCGGTAGTAGTGAGCCTGCTGCGGCAACTTTGGTGCCTGCTCCGCCTGCGCGATCAGTGTATCCACCTGCTCGCTGGCATAGCGTCCCCGATTGGCGCCCGACGGCGGCACTGCATCGCTGGCGAAGATGTAGCGAAAGCTGTCCGGCGTGCGCAGCCCCACCCAGCTGAGGCTGTAGAGCTGAAAATTACCCGCCTTGATATCGCCGAAAAAGGTACCCCAGTCGTAGCTGCGCAGATCGACCTCGATCCCGACCGCCTTCAGCTGACTCTGCATAATGGTGGCGAGGCGGATACGAAACGGATCGCTGGAGGTCTTGTAGACCAGCCGCAAGGGGTTGGCTGGGCCATATCCGGCTGCCTCTAGCAGGCTTCTCGATCGCTTCGGATCGAAGTCATAGGGGACTAGAGCGGAGTGCCCGGCCCAGTGCTCAGGCGGAAACAGACTCTCCGCCTCCCGCGCCGCACCACGCATCACCTGCTGAATAATCGCCTGGCGGTCGATGGCGTGGGCAATGGCCTGGCGTACCCGCAGGTCACTTAGAGCCGGATCCTGAAGATTGAAGCCGATATAGGTGAAGTTGCTGCCCGGCATCTCGAAGGCCTTGCCTTGGCTCTGCGACTTCAGGTAGTCCAACAGTTCCGGGGAGAGGTCGTTCTGCAGCAGATCGATCTCGCCGCGCAGGAGTTTGAGCGCCCGCACAGTGGGATTCTTCACTTGCATCAGACGCAAGCGCTGAGCATCCCGGCGTCGTTCCAGCAACAAGGAGGTCGGCTGAGTCCCGTCGAGCAATCGGAAAGGGCCACTGCCCACCGGCTGCGAGGAGAAGGGGTGAGCCTGCTCGATCAACTCCGCCGGCAGCAGATTCAGCGTCATATAAGCCGGCAGCAGGGGATCCTCCCGCAGCAGAAAAATATCGATGCGCCTGTCGTCCACTCGCTGCACGCTATCGATGAGAGAGATGGCCTCTCGCTGGGGAGAGGCATTGGCGGGATCGAGGACGAATTCGTAGGTTGCGACGACATCCTCTGTCCGCAAGGGCCCGCCCGGGGAGAATCTCCCAGCCTTGGCATTCAGTGTAAACCGGTAGTGCAGAGGGGAGAGTTTTTGCCAGCTGGCCACACCGGGAATTGGGCGACCCTGCGGGTCGAACTCCACCAACCGCTGATAGAGCAGCCGGTTGACCCGCTCCGAGGTGGCGTCACTGGCGAAGCGGGGATCGAGGTTGAGTGGCGCGGTGGCCAGCCCCATGCGGATCTCCCCTTGGTTGATCTCAGGGGAATCGGACTCCGCGCAGCCGGCGATCATCAGAATCGCCGAAATGATAAGAGCCATCAATCCCTGGCGCATGGGCCGCTACCAGTCGCGATAGGGATGCTTGATCAGGTTGGCGTTGTAGTAGCGATTGTCATGTGACACCTCCTCTCCCGCCCATTCGGGCATGCTGAACACCTCATCCTCGCTCCCCAGCTCCACCTCGGCCACGACCAACCCCTCATTGTCGCCGTGGAAGAGATCCAGATCCCACAGATGCTCGCCACAGCGGACCTTATAACGGGTCTTGTCGATGACGCTGCCGCTCACCAGATTGTCGATGATCTCTTGCGCGTCCGTTAGCGGAATCTGGTACTCATATTCACGGCGACTGATGCCGGATGTGCCGCCTTTGATATTGAGCTCGGCCCTGTCACCGGCGATGCGCACACGGATGGAAAGTCCCGGTTGTGCCGTCAGATAGCCCTGCACGAGCACCGATTCGCTCTCCACCTGGGATCGCCAGCTATCGTTAGCGACGAGGAATTTACGCTCAATCTCAACAGCCATAATCAAACCTTCTCGAACAGTGCAATGGATTCCACATGGGCCGTATGCGGGAACATGTCCATGACCCCGGCGCTGAGCAGTCGATAGCCCAGCTCATGCACCAGTATGCCAGCGTCACGCGCCAGGGTGCCGGGATAGCAGGAGACATAAACGATCCGTTCAGCACCCAGTTTCGGCAGATGGGCCAGGACCTCCTGGGCGCCACTGCGGGGCGGATCGAGCAGGATCTTGTTGAAACGCTGCTGCAGCCAGGGCTCCTGCTCCAGGGTCTCGTAGAGGTTGGCGGTGTAGAAGCTGGTGTTAGTGATTCCGTTGCGTTCGGCGTTCTCTCTTGCCCGCGCCACCAGTCCGGCATCGCCCTCGACGCCGGTAACAGCACCAGCCCTGCGCGCCAGTGGCAGGGTAAAGTTACCGAGTCCGCAGAAGAGATCGAGCACCCGATCCTCCGGTTGCAATTCCAGCATCTCCACCGCCCGTTGGATCATCTGGCGATTGATGTCGCTGTTGACCTGTGTGAAGTCGTTGGGCAGAAACTGCAGGGTGAGATCAAACTCCGGCAAGGCATAGGTCAGTTTCTCAGCGATGCCGCTCAGGGGTTTCACCGTCTCCGGCCCCCCGTCCTGCAGATAGATCGCCACCTGATGTTGCGGCCCAAACTCATTGAGCAGCGACAGATCCGCTTCGCTTGGGTTCTCCAGTACACGGAAGATCAGCACACAGATCTCATCGCCCATGGCCATCTCGATCTGTGGGACCTGATCGCGAATCGAGAGGGCATCGATCAACGCCCTCAATTGCGGCAGCAGTTCACCGACCCGGGGATGCAGCACATGGCAACAGCTGATGTCGGCTATCTTTGACGAGCCGCGCTCACGAAAACCGACCAGTGCCCCGCCCTTCTTCGGCACATAGCGCACACCGAGCCGCGCCTTGCGGCGGTAACCCCAGGCGGAGGCGCCCAGCAGGGGCGGCAGCACCTCGGCGGGTGCGACCTTACCGATATGTTTGAGTGCATCCAGCATCGCCTGCTGCTTGGCCTCGATCTGCGCCCCATGGACCTGATGCTGCAGGGAACAGCCGCCACAGATGCCAAACTGATCACAGCGCGGTTCAACCCGCTCGGAGGAGGACTCCAGCACCTCGACCACACGACCTTCGTCGTACTTGCGCCAGCGGCCGGTGTAGAGGAAGCGAACCCGTTCGCCGGGCAGCGAGCCATGCACGAAGGTGGCTTTGCCATCCAGATGAGCGACCCCCTTGCCGTCGTGGGTCAGGGACTCGATTGTGGTCTCCACCGGCTCTTGTGGGAGCCGGTTTCTCTTGCGTCGTCGGGCCATGATCAGTCTGCGGGAAAGACGTCGGTGGAGAGATAGCGATCTCCCCGGTCGCAGATGATCGCCACGATCACTGCATTTTCCACCTGCTCTGAGAGCTTGAGCGCCGCAGCCACCGCACCACCGGAGGAGATGCCGGCGAAGATGCCCTCGCGGGCGGCCAGCTCGCGTGTGGTCTGCTCTGCGTCCTCCTGCGAGATATCGATGATGCGATCGACCCGGGAGGCGTCGTAGATCTTCGGCAGGTAGGCTTCGGGCCAGCGCCGGATGCCGGGAATGTTGGATCCTTCCATCGGCTGTACGCCGACGATCTCCACTTGGGGATTCTGTGACTTGAGATAGGTGGAGGTGCCCATGATCGTGCCGGTGGTACCCATGGCACTGACGAAATGGGTGACCTTGCCGTCGGTATCGCGCCAGATCTCAGGCCCTGTGCCTTCGATATGGGCCTGGGGATTGTCCTGATTGGAGAACTGATCCAGGATCACCCCTTCGCCGGCGGCCTCAAGCTCCCGCGCCTTGTCGATGGCCGCCTCCATGCTGCCCGCCTTGGGGGTCAGCACCAGCTCAGCGCCATAGGCCTTCATCACCGCGCGACGCTCCATACTCATGTGCTCGGGCATCACCAGGATCATGCGGTAGCCCTTGATGGCGGCTGCCATCGCCAGAGCGATGCCGGTGTTGCCGCTGGTGGCCTCGATCAGCGTGTCGCCGGGTTTGATGCTGCCGCGCTCCTCGGCATGACGGATCATGCTGAGTGCCGGTCGGTCCTTCACGGAACCGGCGGGGTTGTTCCCCTCCAGTTTGACCAGCAGGGTGTTGCTGGTCTCCCCCGGCAGCCGCTGCAGTCTCACCAGCGGCGTATTGCCGATATAGTCTTCGATGGTTTTGTAGTTCATGGGCGGGATTCTACCCTGTTTTCCGGCGAAAAATCATAATCCTGACATTGGTTTTTTTAACCTTGCTACTAGCTGGGCGAGACTCAGGCGAGACATGGCCTCACCCCCCCGGATACGAAGCCTAGGGTGCGGTTTAGCGCACCGGCTGCGCCCAACCGGGGTACCGCCCATGGGTGAAACTTTTGGCCTGTATTGAACAGCTGTAGACCCCGCCCCACCTTTTACTCACCGAGGGCTGCCCGTCATTTCCTGTGCCAAACGCCAGATGATCTATAGTTAGAAAAAAACAAAATCCGAGGAGGAGAGCGTGCAAACGATCAATCAGCTGCTGCAGAACAAAGGCAACCGGGTAGAGACCGTGGCAACGGATGCCACCGTCTTCGAGGCCCTCGCCATCATGGCCGACAAGGGAATCGGCGCACTGGTGGTGATGCAGGATAACAAACCGGTCGGACTCTTCTCCGAACGGGACTACGCCCGCAATATCATCCTCAAGGGCCGCACCTCGAAAGAGACTCAGATCGCGGAGGTGATGTCCTCCCATGTGGTGGTCGCCCATCCGGAGCAGACGGTCGAGGATTGCATGGCAATCATGACCGAGAAACGGGTCCGCCATCTGCCGGTGATGCAGGATAACCAACTGATCGGCATCATCTCTATCGGCGACCTGGTCAAGGCCATCATTGAAAATCAGCAGTTCGTCATCGAGCAACTGGTCAACTATATCAACGGCTGAAGAAACAAGCGTCGAATGCCACTTAGTGAAGAGTGTTCGTGACGATTTCCATGACCTCTATGGTGGGGCTGGGCCCCACCCTACCAGGACATTGTAGGGCGGGGCCCTGCCCCGCCGAATGGCCTGGTTAGTTGGTTGAAGCCCTGTCCTACCATCAAATCGATTAACTCAGTAGCACTTGGGCAAGCGTTCTATTGCTCTGCACTGTTCCTATCATGCGGATTTGCACCTGCATCTCAAAGATCCAGAGCTGAGAGGAACTCGCCGTCGAATGCACGCAAACCGCTGTGTTGAGTCGCAAACGCCTGCAAGCGAACGAATATCGGTTATCCTAGGGTCTGTTAAGACTAATCCAATGCACCCTGCTGGGGCTGTTTTTGTGCCCGGCAAGGCAGCATTGATGCAATCAACGGAATATTTTCATGAAGTTCTCATTTCCCTGGTTCGCGGCCGGCACTGGACTTCTGCTGGCTATGGTGTTGCTCAAGTCCGGTGTGCTGGGTGATGCCGCCGACAGAGGGCTGCCCCTGCTGACCATGCTTTTCATCAGTGAATTCGGTTTTTTCGTCACGGCGGCTGGTAGCTTTGTTGCGGGTAAAAGCCTGCTGAACCAAGGGCGCAGCTGGAAGAATCTTTTGCTAACCGCAGCCTGTGGCGTTCTGGCGATCGCCTTTTTCTCCCTGGGCATCCTGCTCTGGCAGGGTTCTCACGCTTAAAGAGTTCAGCGGGTAATGGTACTTGCTTAAGCCAGTATTCGGTGCGGCAAGCCGCACCCTACCCGTGGTCCGGAGTGTAGGGTGGGGCCCTACCCCACCATAAGGTGTTGGATATCATCCCAAACGCTCTCAACTAAGTAGCATTCTGATCAGAGGAAATAGATGAAGCTGATCGAAGTCATCGCCCAACAGGGCAGCAGCGACACAATCGAAAAAATCGCGGAGAAGTACAAAGCACGCGATTTCCGTCTTGGACGCGAGGGGGAAGATGGCCGCCTAGCCATGCGTATGCTGGTAACCGATGAAAAGGTGCAGGCCGTATTGGATGCCTTGCAGACAATTCTCGGCGCTCAGCCTTTGGCCCGGATCATCGTCTTTCCGGTCGACGCCACCCTGCCGAGCAGCAAGAGTCCGGAAGAGAAAGAGGAAGATACGGCCAGCACTACCCGAGAAGCGATGTATGCCGCAGTGGACAAGAATGCCCGCCTCGATAGCAACTTCGTGGTGCTGGTGATGCTGTCAACCATCGTGGCCGCCATCGGAATGGTAGAGGACAACGTAGCGGTGGTCATCGGCGCCATGGTCATCGCGCCCCTGCTGGGGCCCAATCTGGCTTTCGGTCTCGGCACCGCTTTAGGTGACGTTCACCTGATGAAGAAGTCCCTGAAGTCCCTGCTGGCCGGACTAGTCATCGCCATCTCCCTTTCGCTCGTGATCAGCCTGCTCTGGCCTTTCACCGATACCGCCGAACTGCTCGCCCGCACCGATGTAGGCATCGACTCGCTGGCCCTGGCGCTGGCCTCAGGCGCCGCGGCGGCGCTCTCCCTCACCACCGGCCTGCCCAGCGTACTGGTCGGCGTGATGGTGGCTGTAGCACTGCTACCGCCCGCCGCCACCGTCGGACTGACCCTGGGACACGGGCAGACCGAATACGCTTTAGGCGCCGCCCTGCTGCTGGCCGCCAACATCGTCAGCGTCAACCTGGCCGCCAAAGTTGTGTTTCTGGTCAAGGGCATCCAACCCCGCACCTGGTCGGAAAAGGCCAAAGCCAAGCGGGCGATGACGATCTATATCCTGGTCTGGATTCTGACCTTGCTGCTGTTGACGAGCGTAATAGTGGCGCGGACCCAGCTTGAATGATTCAGATGAAAAGCGGTTAGGATCTGTCAGCCGTTTCGGCGCAACAGCGCCTTCATCTCCCGCACCGCCTGATCGAGGCCGGTAAATACTGCGCGACAGATGATCGCATGGCCGATATTGAGTTCAGTGATCCCCTCGATGCCGACGATCGCTTTGACATTGTGGTAATCGAGTCCGTGGCCTGCATTGACCTGAAGACCCAGCTGACGTCCATGCTCAACGGCTTTGACGATGCGTTCGAGTTCACTGTTGCGGTTTCTCTCTTTGTGCGCATCGGCGTAGTGGCCGGTGTGAATCTCGACCACGGGTGCACCCACCTCGCGCGCGGCATCCAGTTGCTTCAGATCGGCGTCGATGAAGAGTGAAACGCGAATGCCCGCATCGGCCAGCTCACCGCAGTAGTCCTTCATGTAGCCCTGATTGCCAGCCACATCGAGCCCGCCTTCGGTGGTCAGCTCCTCGCGCTTTTCCGGCACCAGACAACAGTCGTGTGGACGGAAACGACTGGCGATGGCGGCCATCTCGGCGGTAGCGGCCATCTCCAGATTCATGCGTGTCTGCAGGATATCGGCCAGCATCTCCACATCCCGGTCCTGAATGTGTCGCCGGTCCTCGCGCAGGTGCAGTGTGATGGCATCGGCCCCCGCCTGCTCTGCCACCAGGGCAGCCTGTATCGGTTCCGCATAGCGGGTACCCCGTGATTGCCGTAGCGTCGCCACGTGATCGATGTTGACGCCGAGAAGTAGTTCGTTTTCCACGCTCAATCCAGCCCTCATTGATTTACCATTGTCTGAGCCCCTGAAACAGCTCTCTGCTCTTCAGCGGTTTGTCACCCAGATAGAATGCCAGCACGCGGCGCAGCAGGCGTTTCGCTTCGCTTGCCGACTCCGCATCCAGTGTTTCCCTATTATGCAGGCAGAGCAGCGTTCGTCCATGTATCAACTGCTCAGATGGTGCCGTTGCCCGGATCATCGGTCCCTGCTCGATTTCATAGTGATAGCGCTGTTCGGCTTGTACCGGTTCACCGCTGTCGGCGGTATGGTCGAGTAGCAGACCATAGCCCAGTTCCTGCAGAAGGTTGAGTTCAAAATCGCGCAGGCAGTGATCCGCTGGCTCACCGCCAGCAAGGCGACTCAGGGTATCCAGATAGTGAACGTAGAGCCTGGGATAGGGATCTCTGCGCTCAAGTAGCCGCATCAGTAATTCATTCAGATAGAAGCCGCAATAGAGCCGCTCGCCACTCAGCCCATAGACCCGTCCCTCGGGCTCTGCCTGCAACAGTTGCTGAATCTCTCCGCGACCCCGCAACGACACCATCAGCGGTGAAAAGGGCTGCAGCAAAGCGGCGCGGTTGCCACGACCTGTTTTCGCCCCCCGGGCAATGGCCGGAACCCGGCCTTCCTTTGGTGTAAACAGCTCCAACAGAAGGCTGGTATCGCGATAGTTGCGTCGGTGAATGACGCAGGCAGGTATCAGGGTGTCTGCATTCACGCCATCAGGACCGCTTCAACGGCAAACCGGAGGCCCGGCTTTCAATCACCGTAGCCGAGTCGGACCAGGGCGGCTTCGTCACTGGACCAGCTCTTTTTGACTTTGACCCAGACTTCCAGATGCACCTTGGTATCGAAAAACTTTTCCATCGACTTGCGGGCCTCAGTCGCCATAGCCTTCAGAGCCTGGCCGTTCTTGCCGATGATGATCCCCTTCTGCCCCGGCTTCTCGACCCAGATGATGCTATGAATCCGGTAGCGTCCCGGCAGTTCCTCGAACTTCTCGATCTCCACCGAGGTGGCGTAGGGTAGCTCCTCGGCATAGCGGCGCGTAATCTGCTCCCGGATCATCTCTGCGGCAAAGAACTTCTCGGGTCTGTCGGTCAGCTGATCGTCGGGGAAATGTTTCTCGCCGGGTGGCAGAGCCTGTAGCACCAGCGACTCCAACTGCTGCAGGTTTTTGCCGCTCTTGGCGGAGAGCGGGACGATATCCTTGAAGGGATGGCGCGTCGCCATCTCGGCGAGATAGGGCAGCAGAGTCTCCTTCTGTTTGACCGTATCCACCTTGTTCACAGCCAGGATCACCGGCACCTCAGCCTGCTGCAGATGGGCCAGCACCTTCTCGTCCTCTTTGGTCCAGCGCAACGCCTCGACGACAAAGATCAGCAGGTTCACATCGCTGAGCACGCTGCGGGCGGTGCGGTTGAGATAGCGGTTCATGGCATTGTCGGAGCGATCATGGATGCCAGGCGTATCGACATAGACCACCTGCCCCTCATCAAAGCTTTTGATACCAAGAATCGCATGCCGCGTGGTCTGCGCCTTATGCGAGGTGATCGCCAGCTTGATGCCGAGAATTCTATTCAGCAGGGTCGATTTACCCACGTTGGGGCGACCAACGATGGCCACATACCCGCTGTGCGGGATCGAATCATTCATGTTTTAGGGTACTCAATAGACGTGCCGCAGCATCCTGTTCCGCCTTTCTGCGGCTGGAACCGGAGCCTTCCACTGCACACTGCAGTTCATCCACTCGGCAGAGGACACGGAAGGTCTGCTCATGGGGATCGCCGCTGATGTCAGTCACCTGGTAGCTGGGAAGCCCCAGTTTTTGTGCCTGCAGTTGTTCCTGCAAGCGTGTTTTGGGATCTTTCTGGTGATCTTCCAGATTCAAAGCGTGAATACGTGTGGTGAAGATATTCAGAATCACATCACGGGCGGCTGTATATCCACCGTCGAGATAGATGGCGGCGAATACCGCCTCGACCCCGTCTGCCAGAATGGAGGCCCGTGCATGACCACCACTTCGCAGTTCACCTGGCCCCAGATTCAGAAAGCTGCCCAGGTCGAACTCACGCGCGACCTTGGCCAAGGTCTCCCGTTTCACCAAACTTGAACGCAGGCGACTCAACTGCCCTTCGCTGGCATCGGGAAAATGGTGATAGAGGGCATCAGCGACGACAAAGCCCAGAATCGCATCGCCCAGGTATTCGAGGCGTTCGTTGTTCCGGCAGCCCACACTGCGGTGAGTCAGGGCTTGTTCAATCAGTTGTGGATCGGCGAATTGGTAGCCCAGTTGCCTGCACAGTTTATCGGGCTCGGGTTTCAATTCGAGATCAGCTCGATCTTATCTTCGAACGTCATAACCAGAGAGAGGTTTCCAACAACCGTCCGACGCTCTTCATACTGAACCGTAATGGTGGTGACGCCACCGGCACGTTTTATCAGTACTTCATCTTTGGTCAGATCATAGATACTGTTCATGTCCATGCGGCGCATCAGCATCTTGCGGATCTCAGTCACTGGTTTTCTGCTGATCAGCGGTTCGTCTTTCAACGACTCGAGCGTTTTTCTGATGGCAAAATGTTCCAGGTAGACAGGGGTGATCTTGAGGCCTACCAGACCAACCATCCCCAGCATGGATAGAACCACTACCCAGCTAATGAAAGTCAGTCCCTGCTGTCTGTTACGAGTCTGCATCTGCGTTACCCTCTAGTTAATACTGACCTGGTTGCCGGTCACTCGATACCTTTGCCGATCCGTTCCCAGGCGACAGGAGGAAAACCACCCAATTCGGAGTCCCAGTTCATCCAGATACCGAAGGCCTTACCGACCAGGTTCTCCTCCGGGACAAAGCCCCAGCAACGACTGTCATTGCTGTTGTCACGATTGTCGCCCATCGCAAAGTAGTGCCCCTCGGGTACTGTGATCGGCCCGTGCGCCAGCACCGAGCAGCCACTGGCAAAATTCGGCGCCAGCGGATGCACAAGAATGGAATGCTCGACACCATCCAGATTTTCCACGGCTTTGATGGCTCCGGTCATGCGCGCGCCACTGCCGACACCAGTATAGGTACCGACCGGCGTCTGATCCATCGCCTTACCGTTGATATAGAGAATTTTATCCTTGTAGTAGATGGTATCTCCCGGCAGACCCACGACACGCTTTATGTAGTCGATCTGTGGTTGGCGAGGGTAACGGAAGACGATCGGATCACCACGCTGGGGTTCACCGATCTCGATGATCTTCGTGTTCAGAACCGGAAGGCGGATACCGTAGCTGAACTTGTTCACCAGAATGAAGTCGCCCACCAGCAGAGTCGGCATCATGGAGCCGGATGGAATACGAAAGGGCTCTACCAGAAAGGAGCGTAGTATCAGAACAATGAATATGACGGGAAAGAAGGAGCGTGAGTACTCCACCAGCAGTGGCTCTTTGTAGCCAGAGTCTGCTACAGGCTCACTCGCTTCCCCTTCGGCTGCAACCAATTTTCGCCGTTTTGGAGCTAGAAATAGGGCGTCGAAGAGCCAGATGCCTCCGGTCAGGGCGCTGGCGATTACCAGAAAGGTCGGAAAATCAAAATTCATTGTCGAAGGATCATCCTATATCTCGGCGAACATACAGGGTTCGCGGTTAATTATCCTTGCCAACCTGCAACACAGCAAGGAAAGCATCCTGGGGAATATCCACCCGTCCCACCTGTTTCATCCGTTTTTTACCTGCCTTCTGTTTCTCCAGCAGTTTCCGTTTACGGGTAATGTCGCCACCATAGCACTTGGCTGTAACATTCTTGCGCAGTGCCTTGACGGTGGTACGGGCGATAATTTTACTACCGATGGCGGCCTGTATGGCGACTTCGAACATCTGCCTCGGAATCAGTTCCTTCATTTTGCTGGTGATATCCCGGCCCCGAGTCTGTGACTGATCGCGATGCACGATCAATGACAGGGCGTCGACCTTTTCACCATTGATCAGGACATCGAGTTTCACCAGGGGAGATGCCTGAAAGCGAACGAACTCATATTCGAACGAGGCATAGCCTCGGCTCACAGATTTTAAGCGATCGAAAAAGTCGAGCACCACCTCATTCATCGGCAGCTCATAGCTCAGCTGAACCTGTCCCGCCAGGTATTGCAGGTTCTTCTGCACACCCCTTTTCTCTATGCATAGGGTGATCACATTGCCCAGATAGTCCTGAGGCACCAGAATCGTGGCTGTGATGATCGGTTCCCTGACCTCCTCTATCTTGGCGGGATCGGGCAATGCCGCCGGATTCTCGATGCGGATGACTTCGCCGTCACTCTTCTCCACCTCATAGACCACGGAAGGGGCCGTGGTAATCAGATCGAGGTCGTACTCCCGCTCTAACCGCTCCTGCACGATCTCCATGTGCAGCATACCGAGAAAACCACAGCGAAAACCAAAGCCGAGGGCCTGTGAGGTTTCGGGCTCATAATGCAGCGCTGCATCGTTGAGCCTGAGCTTCTGCAGTGCATCGCGCAGATCTTCATAGTCGTCGGAACTGACCGGATAGAGCCCGGAGAAGACCCTTGGCACCATCTCCTTGAAGCCCGGCAGAGGCTTATCAGCCTGCCGATTCTCCAGCGTGATGGTATCGCCAACCGGCGCGCCGTCGATCTCCTTGATACCGGCGATGAGATAACCCACCTCGCCCGCCGCCAGTCGCGTTTTATCGACCTGCTTCGGGGTGAACACCCCCACCTTCTCCACCTGGAATACCCGTCCAGTGGACATGATTCGCATCTTCTCTTTTGGCCTGATAGTGCCGTTCATGACCCGGATGAGCGAAATTACACCCACGTAGGGATCGAACCAGGAGTCGATGATCAGCGCCTGCAGCGGCGCCTCCGTGTCACCGGCCGGCGGTGGAATGGTGGCCACCAACTGCTCCAGCAGCTCGTCAATGCCGATACCGGTCTTGGCGCTGACATGGATCGCATGGGAAGCATCGATACCGATGATCTCCTCGATCTCGTTGATCACCTTTTCCGGATCGGCCGAGGGCAAGTCGATCTTGTTGAGCACCGGCAGAACTTCCAGGCCCTGTTCGATTGCGGTGTAACAGTTGGCGACGCTCTGCGCCTCAACCCCCTGGGCGGCATCTACCACCAGCAGCGCACCCTCACAGGCGGCCAGGGAGCGGGAGACTTCGTAGGAGAAGTCCACATGTCCCGGGGTATCGATAAAATTGAGTTGATAGGTCTGGCCATCCTTCGCCTGATAGTCGAGAGTCACACTCTGGGCCTTGATCGTAATGCCCCGCTCCCTCTCAAGATCCATGGAATCGCAGACCTGCGCCTCCATCTCCCGCTCGCTCAGGCCGCCGCAAATTTGAATAAAGCGGTCAGCGATGGTGGATTTACCGTGATCGATGTGCGCGATGATGGAAAAGTTGCGGATGTGTCGTAGATCTGCCATGACGCCTAACTAATTGGCGCTAAAAGAGAAACGCCCCGAACCGGGGCGTTTCTCATCGCACCTGAAACCGTAAAACGGGGATGATACCAAATCAGGCGTCCTGCAAGTAGCTCATGACTGACACCGGGTCGAGAAAAACCTCGCACAGCAGATTCCCCTCTGCGTCCTCCAGGACAGGTACCCGGGTGTGATAACGGGCGCGCAATTGGGCATCAGCGTCCACATCGAGCTGCTGCAACTGGAAACCGAGCTCAGATTTGAGCGCTTCCAGCTGCTCCAGCATCTCTTCGCAAAGGTGGCATCCCGGCCGGTGAAAAAATCGCAGGCATTTCACTTACCCGGCACACGCAGGGCGAGAAAGATGGGACCGGTATTGCGATGCACCAGCAGCGCCACGGTTTTGTCCGCAGGCAACCCGGCAACCAGCTGGTTGAATTGGGCCACGTTCTTGACCTCGACTCCGTTCAGGCTCAACAGGACATCGCCCTGCTGAATCCCAGCTTCCCGCGCAGCGCGACCGGTAACCGATTCGACCACCACCCCGCGACGCAGAGGCAACCCATATTTTTCCCGCAGTTGTTCGGTAATTTCGGAGACCATCATACCGAGCCGGTTTTCCGAAACCTTGGGCGGCTGCGTCCTGGCGAGTTCCACAGCTTCATCTTGCGGCAACTCAGCAATATTGATTTTCACTGTCCGCTGTTCGCCATTACGCAGAATCTTGACCCTGGCGAGTTGGTTGACATCGGCTCGTCCAACCAGCGGTGGTAGCTCAGATGAGGTGTGGATGGGGGTACCGTTGAACTCCAGTATCACGTCACCCACCTGCAATCCGGCCTTCTCGGAGGGACTGTTGGGAAGCACCCGCGCCACCAGTGCGCCGCGCGGGCGGTCAAGCCCGAAACTCTCCGCCAGGTCGATATTCATATCCTGAATCAGGACCCCCAACCAGCCACGGCTGACGCGTCCCTGGGTCTTAAGCTGATCCGCCACGTCCATCGCCATTTCGATCGGGATGGCAAAGGAGAGTCCCATAAAGCCACCGGAGCGGCTGTATATCTGCGAGTTGATACCCACCACCTCGCCGTCGAGGTTGAACAGCGGCCCACCGGAATTACCCGGATTGATCGCTACATCGGTCTGAATGAACGGGACATAGTTTTCGCTTGGCAGATTGCGTCCCTTGGCGCTGACGATACCGGCAGTCACCGTATGATCGAAACCGAAGGGCGAGCCGATAGCGAGCACCCATTCACCAACCTTGAGATCTTTTGAATCGCCTATTTTGACCGCTGGGAGATTGTTGGCATCGATCTTTATCAGCGCAATATCGCTGCGCTTGTCCTTACCGATCACCTCAGCAATGAATTCTCGACGGTCGTTCATACGCACCACGACCTCGTCGGCTCCATCGACCACATGGAAGTTGGTCAGGATATAGCCATCCTCTGAGACGATAAAGCCGGAACCGAGCGAGCGTTTCTCAGCTCCCCCCTCAGGCATCTGAAAACCATGTTCCCCGAAAAATCGCCGCATCAGTTCGCCCAACGGGCTATCTTCTGGGAGATCCTTGAGATCGGGTACGTTGAACTGGTGGATTTGCGGAAGCTTCGACGTCTGCTTGATGCTGATATTCACCACTGAATTCGCATTCTCTTCAGCGAGCACCGTGAAATCGGGAAGATCGCGTGCCTGCAGTGGGGCAGCAAAGATAAGTGCGAGAAGAGAGAGGGCAAACAGATTCTTTGTCGATCGAAAATATCTCATCGAAACCACTCCTGATGAATGCAAGTTTGCCGCATCGACTCCTGGCGTCAAACGATTCAGACAAATGGGACTTTTTGTGTCATCGCTTGCCGGAGTATTACGGCCTGATAATCCGGGTCGGATGCTCTGCGCCGGGACAATGCCCTGAACAGATATAACCCGATAATGAGACCCAATAGACCACCGAGGATGGTGGGGAGTTCCCCGAACAGCAACATGAATCGTTCTGACATTGCTTGAGCGATGATCGCAGACAACAACATGCAGGCCAGTGGTAACAAATAGGCGGTCAGGGAAACCTTGAGCAGGGCCTGTTCCTGTAGACCAATGACAACCTCTTCTCCAGGTTGAGCAGCGATTGGATTGAGTACCTTGAGCTGATTCTGCCGGCGCTTGAACAATCCGGACAACACTGTTGTGCTACAGCTGCCCTTATTGTCACAGCTACCACAGGCAGCACGCTGCTGAGTCGTGACAATGGCGTATCCGTCATCGACCTGGAGCACAGTGGCGCTCTCTTCGATCATGTCAGGGCTTCAGTTGCATGCCCTGCACAACGCCCAACAGGGTAACGGCGGGAACCTCCCCGACAGCGGTAACCTGATAGCCTTCGATATGGCCGCCCCAGGCATTGATAGCACCCAGCCTTGATGCACCATTGAGACCCACACCATGCCCACCAGGCTCGACAAAGACAGAGAGTGAACCCAGGCCGTCACTAAAGACGTATTGCTCGATAGGCGCCGAACTATCCGGGTCAGGCAGGTAGTGTTTGAGCGTCAACTTGAAGCCGCTGGGCAGGCGCTGGAAGGCCCAGCGGGTGATCTTATCGTCCGTCAGACTGTCCTCGGCATCAGCATTGTTCTGTAAACGATAGGTGAAGAGAGACTCCCGATGGTAGAGATCGCTGATCTCTGCCTTACCAACCTCCAGCTCGGTGAACATGGTCTGCTCCACCACCTCACCCCGCTCATTCATAAGATCGGATTTGAGCGGCAGACCGGTATCGCTATCAAGATAGAAACGGTAGCCGTAACGTAGCCGGTCGTTGGGCACGATGGTCACGATCTGTGCCTTATGATTAGCGATACGCGAGCGATCAAGCAGGTGGAAGGTGTAGTGTTGCTCCAGCTGAGCCAGATCCTCCGGCAGAAGATTGAGGAACTTATCACTTGGAGCCCGCCTGTCGACGGAGACCTGATTCGATTCCGGGATCACGCAGGTGACGGACTCTTCGTCACGCAGCACCTCACGCGGGTGGCCATTGAGTGAGGCCAGGCTCTCGCGAACCCGATCATTTTCGACCGCATGCACGATGCGCATGGTCTCGAGTTGATTGTCATGCAGGTAGATGAAGGTGCCCTGGTAGTTGAGGCGCTGGACCGCATCCATCATGCGCTCAAGCCAGTCACGGGCAGTGAGATCCTCTTTGGCCTGTATCGCCTGCGAAGAGAACAACAGCAGGAAAGGAATGAGCAGAAAGGGACGTACTGCGGATTGTCTCATTCGAAGCGTGCCTGCCATCATCACTCTACTGTTTCTTTCCGTCGTAGCTGACAAACGTGGCATAGGGCATGATGCCCTTGATATTACTTGCCGGCGAGCGCTCCTGATGGTTCACCAGGTAGGCGTTCAGCTTTGACTCCACAGCCGGTTTCTTCAGCAACTCCCAGCGAGTGCCATCCTGCGCCACGTAGAAGGTCTTGTTCTCGGCGGCCGGTTGTTGCGCCACTGTCGGTTGAGCCTCAGAGCCCTCGGGATTGATCAGTTGAGGGGCCATAACCACCGCCACTGCCGCCAGTGAGGCGGCAACCGCCATCCCGGTCAGCGTTTTGCGCCGCGCCGAACCCGTGCGCCTGATGGCCGCAGGGGCCAGAACCACCGGCTCATCCTGTAGCTGCTGACTGATCGATTGGGCCAGCCCGGTGCTGTAGAGGGGGCCGATCTCATGGCGCATGGCATCACCGATCAGGTGATAGTGGGACCAGCGTTCACGCGCGTCGCCCTGCTGGTTGAGCTTGGTGACCTCACCGCCGATTTCGCTTGGCGGTAACTCATCGTCGATTAGGGCAGACAGCCTTTCAAACTCTTGCTCAGTCATTATCTTATGCCTGATTTATGGTTTCAGTAATGGGCTCAACTTCTTATCGATCGCTTCGCGTGCCCGAAATATACGCGATCGAACGGTTCCAACCGGACAGGACATGGCATTGGCGATCTCTTCGTAGCTCATGCCTTCGAGTTCCCGCAGAATAATGGCGGTACGCAGATCCTCGGGCAAGTCTTCAATAGCCTTCTGCACGGTCATCGAGATCTCTTCTGTCAGGACGAGATGTTCCGGTGTACCTGTCTCCTTTAGACGCACACCCACGTCCATTTGTTCAGCCGTTTCGGCATCAACATCGTCGGTTGGTGGACGTCTTCCCTGAGCCACGAGGTAGTTCTTCGCCGTGTTGATCGCGATACGATAGAGCCAGGTATAGAAGGCACTGTCACCGCGAAACTTCGGCAACGCCCGATAGGCCTTGATGAAGGCCTCCTGGGTGACATCCAAGACCTCGTGCTGGTCTCGGATATAACGGGAGATCAGATTGGAAATCTTCTGCTGATACTTAAGCACCAACAGGTCGAACGCCTTCTTGTCGCCCTTCTGAACTCGAAGGACGAGTTCCTGATCGATCAACCGTTCGCCCATCCGGGCCGTTACCTCCTCGTGACGGGCACATCCTGTGCACAGTCCCATTGACAGTCATAGCAGTGAATAGTTCTCCGCAATCCCGCTTCTCATTGATCTAGTTCAATAGAAAAAGCTTTTAGGCTAGGATGCAGATCAGATTGACGCGCATTATCGCTGTAACCACCTGGCCCCGCAAATTATGTCCACAAATCACACCCATGACGTACTCATCCTTGGCAGTGGCGCCGCAGGCCTCAGCCTGGCTTTGCGCCTTGGCGAGCACCTGCGCATCGCCGTGGTAGCCAAGCGGGAGCTGGAGGAGACCAACACCTACTATGCCCAGGGGGGGATTTCCGCTGTCCTCGATGCGGCCGACAGTATTGACTCCCATGTCCGGGACACCCTGGATGCAGGTGCGGGCCTGTGCGACCAGGAGACAGTGCAGCTGGTGGTGGAACAGGGGCCGCAGAATATCAAGTGGCTGCTCCAGGGTGGCGTCAATTTCACCCGCGACGACTCCTCCTCCAGTAGTGGCGGCTACCACCTGACCCGGGAGGGGGGACACTCCCACCGGCGGGTCATCCATGCCGCTGACGCCACGGGCAAAGAGGTGGAGACCACCTTACAGGCCCAGGTGCTGGCCCGCTCCAACATCGACATCTTCTCTCACCATATCGCCATTGACCTGATCACTAGCGAAAGGGGTAGTGAGAAGCGTCAAAAACAGTGCCACGGCGCCTACTTACTGAATCACAAGAGCGGCGAGGTGGAGACCTTTCGCGCCCGTTTCGTGGTGCTCGCCACCGGTGGCGCCAGCAAAGTCTACCTCTACACCAGCAATCCTGACGTCGCCACTGGCGATGGTATCGCGATGGCCTGGCGCGCCGGCTGCCGGGTCGCCAACATGGAGTTCATCCAGTTTCATCCGACCTGCCTCTACCATCCGGAAGCCAAGAGCTTTCTTATCTCGGAGGCCGTGAGAGGCGAAGGCGGTCAGCTCAAACTGCCAGACGGCAGTCGATTCATGGAAAACTTCGACCCCCGAGGGGAACTCGCGCCCCGGGACATCGTCGCGCGCGCTATCGACCACGAGATGAAACGTCTGGGTGCCGACTGCCTGTTTCTCGACATCAGCCACAAACCGGCCGAGTTCATCCAGGAGCACTTCCCGACCATCTACCGTCGCTGTCTCGATTTCGGTATCGACGTCACTCAGCAGCCGATTCCAGTCGTACCCGCTGCCCACTACACCTGCGGTGGCGTTATGGCCGACCACCGGGCGCGAACCGATATCTCCAGGCTCTATGCCGTCGGCGAGATTGCCTATACCGGACTGCATGGCGCCAACCGCATGGCCAGCAACTCCCTGCTGGAGTGTCTGGTCTTTGCCGAACAGGCTGCCCAGGACATCCACGCGCTTGAGGCAGAGACCGGCGAGGCGCCCGACTTACCGCCCTGGGACGAGAGCCGCGTCACCGAGCCGGATGAAGAGGTGGTGGTCTCCCATAACTGGGACGAGTTACGCCACTTCATGTGGGACTACGTGGGAATCGTGCGCAGCAACAAGCGTCTGGAGCGGGCTAAACGGCGCGTCGATCTGTTGCGACGGGAGATTGTCGAGTATTACAGCAACTTCCGGGTCAACAACGACCTGCTCGAACTGCGCAATCTGGTCGATGTGGCCGACCTGATCATCCGTTCCGCCATGAGTCGCCATGAGAGCCGCGGCCTCCACTACACCATCGACTTTCCCTATAGCGACGACCGGGTGCAGAAGAAACCGACGATCCTCATTCCCGACAGTTACGCGCCCTATTGACCTGCTCAGCTGGATCTGTCGAGCCGGCCGAATCGAAGCAATATCCGCAACCGACGCATCTCCTCGTCGGCAAGCGAATCCCGCCCCAGCAGGAGTGTCTGCCGCCGCAGAACGCTCTCCCCGTCGAAACGCAACACGATGAGCCAGGGTATGACCAGACTATCTTGCCTTAAGCGGGTCTCAAGCCGTCTGCCATCGGCATAGCGCAGACGGACAGTATGTTGATCATCGATAGCAACCTGGGTGATATGGCGCCCCGAAGCCGTATCGAACCGGTGTAGTGCCAGTACGCTCAGTAGCAGCAAGGATAAAATCAAAACCGCTCTCCACAGTAGCGTCAGCGGCGCCAGAATCAAGACAATCAAGGTCAGGCCCTGCAGACAAAGCAGCAGCAAACGCAGTTGTCGGGAAGCTATGGGCTGAAAGGTAATCGGCGGCAGTCGGGTGTCCATGGGGTGCCGCCTCCCTGCGGCATGTCGAAAATTTTGCACGTCGAAGCGGGTTACTAACCAGGCCATGGATATTAATATCGATGACTTGGTTAGTAAGGTCTGTCTCCCCTCCGACGCGCTCAGTCAAATCAAGGTTGGCGACGCTGTGCCTGTGCAGCGGAAAACTCCTCGGGTGAAACCACACCGTCAACATTTCCATCAATACTGGAAAAGTGGGGGGCGTTTTTCAAGTTCCGCATCATATAACCCTGCTCGGCCCGTTTCCGGATACGCTCGGCCCGTGCCTGTTCAAACTCCTGTTGCTGCAGGACACCGTCGCCGTTTTGATCAAACTCGGCAAAGCTTGGCATGTTGCGTCCCATGCCCTGTCCCATACCAGGCCTCATACCAGGCCCCATACCACCACCGGCCGGCATGTTGGGCCGCTGCCCAGTATTCATCATCTGCTGTTGACGCTGCTGCATCCGACTCCTCTGTCCTTCGGCAAGCTCTTCGGGACTCAGACCACCATCACCATTTTGGTCAAAATCGCTGAACTGCGGCGGATCATAGAGCCGGCGCGCTGAATACCCCTGGGGATTTGGTGCGCGCTGCCGCTGCACATGGACAGTATCAAACTCCTGTTGGCTGATACTGCCGTCACCATTCTGGTCAAAAGCAGTGAAAGGCAATGGTCCTCGGCTATTGGGGATGGGGGGTTGGGCGGTGGCAATTCCCGCCATTGAGATGAGCGCTCCCATCAACAGGGTCTTCCTGAAATACTTCATGGTCTAGCTCCTTAAATTGCGTGTCGGCCCGGTCTCAATCCATTGAGCCTGCCAGCTGGAAACGGATGTTTGACTCCTTATCTATCCGCTGTCTTTAAGATAGCGCTAACAGCTGAATTGATGCTGAAAATCTGCTGGTTAGCCAGTCTTTTTCAAAATAATATGGCCAGAAAGGCATTCGCAACTCTCCTGCAACTTCCATTCTATAGCTTCAGTGTGCGTCTCCCCCTTTAATCACACAACCGACACACAAGCGGATTTATTTGTCCCCCGTCCAGCGAAAGCATCGGCATTAACACGGCAAGTGTTTGTCGTTACCTTTGATTGAACCAGTTGGATCAAAGATCAGACATGAGAGAGGCGAATCTCAAGGAATTACCCCGAACACGATAGAAACTAACCAGGCAGAAGGCGAGAAGCTTACGAGCCAGCCGCACTCCCGGCTATTTTTCTCGAAGATCTGCTTTTGCCGGGAAATCTCAGAGCGTGGTACCCAGTAAAGCAGTCGCAGCAGGTACTCGGCTACATCTCTCGACGAATCGCAGAAGCGGTGAGACTATTTAAGGACACACTGACCCGCAAACCGCCTAGATCCGGTGAACCATCGAATCTGATATCACCGCCATAGAGCTTGGCGATATCGAGGGCTATCGAGAGTCCTAACCCGTGTCCCTCAACACTCTCATCCAGACGGCTTCCTCGCTGGGTCAAGCGCTGCAGGTCCTGATCGGAAAGACCCTCACCATCATCCTCGACTTCAATCCGAATGGGATTGCCGCTGACATCTATCCTGATGCGTGAATTTGCCCATTTGAATGCGTTGTCGAGCAGATTACCGATCAGCTCGAACATATCCTCGCGATCGCCGAACAGAGATAGTGCCGAATCCACCTTCATTTCGACTTCGATGGTTCGCTCCTGGTGTACCTGACGTACCACGGCGATCAGATCATCCAAATCCCGCCGGGGATCGAAGCGCTGACTCGGCGTACCCTTACCCGCCATGCGCGCCCGTTTCAGCTCACGCTCGATCAACAAGCGGATACGCTCAGCCTGGTTAGCGGCCACCCCGCCCTCCCCTTGTCGCTCTTCGCCGGGTAAGCGATCAAAGTAGCGTCCAAGCAGATTCAGCGGCCCTTTCAGGGCGTGCGCCAGATTCCCCAGCGCATTTCGCGAACGTTCGTTACGCTGCGTCAGAAGTTGCAGCAGATGGTTGAGTTCCTGCACCAGGGGACGTATCTCAAACGGCACATCCTCGTTGAGCCCTTGCCCGCCACTCTCCGCCAAGCCCTGGATTTCCGCACGTAGTGGCTCCAGGCGGCGGAAGGAACGACGCACCACCCAGCGTTGGAGCAGAAGCAGCAGGATAAGCCCAGCTAACGAAAGCAGACCGAAGTTAAGCTGAAATCGCTCACGCATGGCGGATATGGGCGTAACATCCTCTGCCACGGCGATGGTCAATGCGGTGTTCTGTTTGCGATAGCCGGCCTGCCAGACCAGCAGTTGCTGATCATTCGGTCCCTGCAGATATAATCGCCGACTCACACCTGCGGCAAGCTCCGGCAGCTGAAGTTGAAAATCCCACAGGGAACGCGAAGTCGTTTGACGCCCATCCTGCAGCTGAATCAAATAGTAGTGACCGGAGAAGGGCTGCAGATAGATCTGGTTGACACGGCGAGGCCTGACCTTGATCTGGTGATTCGAAACGACCAGGGAACCCAGCAGTGCCTCTGCATCGTGCTGTAGACGAGAGACGACAAAGTCTTCGGTCATGGTCTGCAGAAAACGGCTGCCGGTGAGCCACAGGATACCGACCAGGATCAACAGGCTGAGGGCAAGTCCCAGATTGAGTTGACGTTCAAGCGAGTTTGCCCTGGGCCGCACTAACTCATTCCTACATAACGATAACCCTGGCCGCGACGTGTCTCGATAACTCCTTTGCCGAGCTTGTCGCGTAAACGTCGTATATAGACTTCGATCAGGTTGCTGTCACGGTCGAAGTCCTGCTCGTAGACATGCTCGGTGAGGCGGGTTTTCGATAGGATTTTCCCTTTGTTGAGCATCAGGTAGCGCAACAGACGGAATTCTGTACCGGTCAAGGCGTAGGCCACACCAGAGGGAAGCATGACTTGTTGCAGATCCTCATCCAGACGCAGTCCAGCCGACTCTATCTGTTGCCCTACCGCCTCATGGCTGCGTTTGATCAACGCCTGGATACGGACAACCAGCTCTTCAACATGGAAAGGCTTGCCCAGATAGTCGTCGGCGCCTGCCTTGAAACCGGTCACCCGCTCATGCCAGGCATCCCTCCCCGTGAGGATGATGACTGGCGTGGAGATACCCGACGAACGCCACTCGGCGAGCACCTCAAGCCCCGGTTTCTCCGGCAGGCCCAGGTCGAGCACGATGATGTCATAGGTGATCTCGCTACCCATGAATAGCGCATCACGCCCGTTTTCCGCCAGATCGACCGCATACCCCTGACGTTCGAGATCCTGTTTCAGGGAGTCAGAGAGCAGACTGTCATCCTCAACCAACAAGAGACGCAAAATCAGTCCTCCAGCTCCTGCTCGATGATCTCACCTGTCACTGCATCCACTTTCAACTCCCAGACGGTGCCTTTGACATCCAACATTTCTATTTCATAAATCATCTGGTGGTGCTTTTCATCGAACTCCACCTCCAGAATCTGCCCAGGACGAAACTGTCGAATACCCGCCAGAATCTGCTCCAGTGGAAGAATCCTTCCCTCGCTCACCAGGCGTCGGGCCTGCATCTGACCATCATCAGCGCCCGCCCCTCCACACAGGAAGAGGACGAACATAAGCATAGTAGTTACAAGGGACTTCATACAGGTCTATATCTTACTCAGTCTTCCCAACGACCAACACCAGGAATGCGCACCTCGTGCTCGTTGAAAGAGCCCTGAAGGGCGCGTTGATGGCAACTGTCACAGTTGACAAAAGAGAGTTTATTGTCCGTTTGATTCATGATACGCGGAGGGATCTCACGATGTTCATGGCGAAAAAAGGCGGTCTCGGTGATCCGCTCTGGTTGTGGGGTATAGCGTAAGGACCACGCGGCCTTGTTGGATATTTCGCGATCAACCCGACCGGCGGCATTGGTCACCAGGAACTCCGTGATCCGTTGCGTATTTTCATCTGAAAGCTCTGCGTTATCGCCAAAGTGATCCTGCAATCCCCGCATGATCGCTATCCAGGAGTCGGCCGGCAGGAATCCAGGCTGGAAGGGAAAGTGGCAACTCCCGCACTCTTCCTGGTAGAGCGGGCTGTTATCTGTGTTGTAAGCCATGCGCTCGTGGCTCATCCAGCGGGAGAAGAATCCCCGCTCACCGCCCTCGTGGTCATCATCGTCATCGTAACCGTGGCGATCCGCCAATACCATACCGGCACCAGTCAGCATCAGCAGGAAAATCGGCGCCAGTATCCAGATCAGACCTCTCTTCATCATGAGTTTACCTCAAACTATTGCTGTTATTGCATTTGCAGGAAGACCAGAAAATCGCCTTTTTCCTGGGCTGTGCAGGCACGGCCCAAAGTCCACTTGCAATTGCGTTTAAACCATTTCTCGATCTTTGCCATATCACTGAGTCGCTCAGGATTTGCCGACGGCGCCATTGGCTCGATCCGCTTCCCGGTATTGGCATGCTTGCCGGCGCGGCTCAAGTCCAAGCCGTGACAGTCGCTGCAGCTTCTCTTTTCACCATCGGCTTGTTGATTGACCTGAGTCCATCTTGCCTTGCCTGAGATGGCCGAGAACTGTTCTGCGCCCTGCTGTCGGTATTTGTCGAGCAGACTCTCGACGGCTCCTGCATTGGCTATGACGGGCAAGCACAGAAACAGGGGGATAAGGATGTATTTAGTCAGCATGAAGTTCTCCTTCGTACCGTCGCATCTCCCGCAGGGATTCCTGAGAATTAAGTTAATAAATAGCTGGAGCAAGTGAATTGAAACTGAAACTCTCTCATCTCATGCCCTCTTTATGCCGGTGAACATGGCTCTGATCAGATTCTCTTTGTGAAACAGCGATTCGAAGAGCACGCCACCCAGATGTACGATCACCAGCAACAGTGTGAAATTGGCAAAGAATTCGTGTATCTCCTCCAGCCATTCGCTACCGTAGCTCGTCTGCGCTGTGAACAGATCAACCAGAGGACCCGATCCGATCGAACCATAGGCCAGCAAGCCAGTCACCGTAGTAGCTATCAATGACAGCAGTAAGGCCACGATCATGGCGCCGCCGGCAGGATTGTGGCCGATGTAGCGCTGAGCACGGAATTTTGTAAGGTCCTTGAGGTAAGCGATCACATTGGAAGGCGACTTGACGAAGTCGCTGAAACGCGCGTAGCGCGGACCGATCAACCCCCAGACAACGCGAAAAAGAAGCAGACCCGCAATGATGTAACCTGCATAGCTATGCAGGGTCATCCACTCGTCCTCGGTAACAAAGGCGACGATAAACGCCCCTACCAGGGTCCAGTGAAAGAGTCTGACCAACGGATCCCAGACATTGATTTTTTGTGGCTGATTCATCTGCAATCTCCCGCATTGTAGATATATATGGGGAAGCTTCGCAGACAGAGCTGAAACGAA
>JARRNY010000002.1:0-44663 GCA_037384445.1 Candidatus Thiodiazotropha sp. | reverse complement strand
AGGATGAAGAGTGCGCCGAGCAGGAGATTTTGACGGTATAGCATGTTGGGTCGTCTGTGTGATTCAAGGCTCGCAGGTGGTTGAGCCGACTGCCCTGCCCCGATTCCCGGCATCGCTTTGGATGCGGATTTTGTGGCAGAATCGGACAATCTATCAGAAATTGAGAGCTTCCGTTCAGATGCCACTACTACGCCTTTTTCCCCTACTCGTGATCCTGTTGCTGAGCGTCGGCTGTGCCAGCGTCTACTACGACACCATGGAGTCGGTCGGTATCCACAAGCGGGATATTCTGGTCGATCGGGTCGAATCGGCACGGGACGCTCAGGGCGAGGCCCAAGAGCAGTTCCAATCTGCCCTGCAGGAGTTCGCTTCTGTCATCCGTCTGGAGTCGAGCGACCTCGAACAGGCTTACGAACAGCTCAACGACGAATATGAGTCCTGCGAATCAAGCGCAGCGGCAGTGAGTTCCCGTATCGAGAAGGTTGAATCGGTAGCCGACGCCCTGTTTGAGGAGTGGCGTCAGGAGCTCGATCTCTATGAGAACCCCAAACTCAAGGCAGCGAGCGCGCAGAAGCTGAGCCAGACCCGTACCCGCTACAAGGGGATGCTCAACAGCATGAAACGGGCCGAGCAGAGCATGCAGCCGGTACTGCGCACACTGCGAGACAATGTGCTCTTCCTCAAGCACAACCTCAATGCCCAGGCCATTGGTGCATTGCGGGGTGAATTCGGTAGCCTCAAGACCGACATTGACACGCTGATCCAGCGCATGAACCAGTCGATCGAGCGCTCCAACGACTTCATCAAGAATATGCAGTCCAGCTGATCGCCCGATGATTGAGCTGGCGCCCATCTGTGCAGGCGTGGCGCACGCCACCGCCAAACCGGGAAGGCAGGCACCTTGTTGAAGCCATTCGCCGCATCCGGCAACCGCCTCTCCCGCTGGGGCCGGCATCTGCTGACCCTGCTCTTCCTGATCGCAATCCTGCTCTCTTCGCAGCAGTTCGCCGACACCGCCAACCAACAGCTCATATGGATCGTTACTGCGCTGCTCGGCGCATACATGGCGCTCAATATCGGTGCCAACGATGCCGGCAACAACATCGGCCCACTGGTCGGCTCGCGGGTCATCAGCCTGGTCAGTGCAGTGCTGCTGGCAGGCCTGTTCGAGGCGGCGGGCGCCTTTCTCGCCGGCGGCGAGGTCATCAGCACCATCGGGGGTGGCATCGTTGAACCCAGCCTGATGGCAGACAGCGAAAGCGTCGTCTGCATCATGCTCTCCGCCCTGCTGGCCGGGGGTCTGTGGCTGCATATCGCCACGTTGACCGGGACCCCGGTCTCGACCACCCACAGCATCGTCGGCGGCGTGGTCGGCGGCGCCGCCGCTTCGGGTGGCATCGGCATGGTCGATTGGCAGAGCATCGCTGCCATCAGCAGCAGTTGGGTCTTCTCACCACTGCTTGGCGGCATAATTGCCGCAGTGTTTCTCTATCTGATCAAACGAACCATCACCTATCAGCGACACATGACCCTGGCGGCCAGCCGCGTGCTGCCGCTACTGGTCGGTCTGATGACCTGGAGTTTCACCAGCTATCTGCTATTCAAAGGTCTCAAGGCGAGTTGGCGTGTCGACTTCACCACGGCAATCGTGAGCGGCCTGCTGATCGGCCTCGGCATCTATCTGATCATCAAGCCTATTCTAAGCCAGCGCACCGCACTGCTTCCAAACACCAAATCGGCGGTCAACCGGCTGTTCAATATTCCCCTGTTGCTGGCTGCGGGCCTGCTCAGTTTCGCCCATGGATCGAACGATGTCGCTAATGCCATCGGCCCGGTCATCGCTATCCAGCAAGCGCTGATTTCCCAAGCAACTCCCCCGCTGGAGAGCATGATTCACTGGCCGATACTGATCGGTGCGCTCGGCATCCCCCTGGGACTGATGCTCTATGGCAGGCGATTGGTCGAGACCATTGGTTCGGGCATTACCGAGTTGGACCAGGTTCGGGCCTTCTGCATCGTCATCTCAGTGACTGTCACGGTGTTGCTTGCCAGCCAGTTCGGCCTGCCGGTGAGCAGTACCCATATCGCCGTCGGCGCCATCTTCGGCATCGGCTTTCTGCGCGAGCGCCTGAAGGCCAACTATGCAGTGCTGCTGGAAGAGGTCCGCCGCTCTCAGCAGGGACACACATCCGCCGACATCGATAGCTATATGCGACGCTTCGAGCACGCCTCCTTCAATGAGAAGGGGCGTATGTTGGAGGATCTGGAAAAAACGGAGCAGGCAACCGACCTGGATGCAAAAGAACGCAAGGCGCTGCAGAAACTCTATCGCCAGGCACTGGTTGAACGCTCGGCCATGAAGCGTATCCTGATGGCCTGGTTCCTGACCCTGCCGGCCACCGGCATTCTGGCGGCGGTCATCTGCACACTCATGGCCGGGACCATCTGAACCAACCATCACAGGAGGCATTTACCATGCGCATGCTGCATACCATGATCCGGGTCGGCGACCTACAGCGTTCCATCGACTTCTACACCCGGATACTCGGCATGAAGCTGCTGCGGCAGCAAGAGTACCCGGAGGGTCGTTTCACCCTGGCCTTTGTCGGCTACGGCGATGAGAACGACAACACCGTCATCGAGCTGACCCACAACTGGGACACAGAGAGCTATGAACTGGGCGAGGGATTCGGTCACCTCGCCATCGAGGTGGACGACGTCTACAAAGCGACGGATGAGATTCGTCAGCAGGGCGGCAAGATCATCCGCGATGCGGGGCCGATGAATGCCGGCACCACCATCATCGCTTTTGTTGAAGACCCGGACGGTTATGCGATTGAACTGCTGGGCGCCAAGTGAGGGATCCAGCCCGAATATTCCACCCGGCCGCTGAGAAGTGGAATTAGATGAAGAACCGGTAGGGTGGGGCCCTGCCCCACCGACTGATAGCAGCTAGCAGCGAGCGGCGCCTTCAGCCGTTACCGGACGCCACCGCATCCGCCACTTCGACCACCACCAAATCCTCCGGCGGCGGCATGCGGCGAACGATGCCATCCGGCACTTCACCGCGCCCAGCCTGATAGATCGAGCCTGATTCCAATACAAAGCAGACCATCACCGTCACCAGTGTGGGAACCACCGCGACCCGTGAAATGGCGATCATCATGAGGCTCGCCTTGTCGCTGCCGGCAGTGGCCATCATCGCTATCCCCAGGATCACCGCGCTGATGCTATAGCCGATGAGCAGAATGCGGGTACGGTTGGCGGAGAGGCGCCAGTGAGCGGCAACGAACCAGGGATCATTTTTGGCGCCGACAGTCGCGCGATACCAGATGAAGGAGATTACACTTAGCGATAGAGCCAACGGAATCAGAAACCCCAGAAGCCCCACGTCGAGTACAATAGAAGCCGGTGCAGCGATCAGGTGACAGGCAACCAGGTTCATCATCGAAAGTTCATGGGGGGTTTTCCCCTTTTTGCGTAGTGTCTCGTCGATCTCGAAAATCATGGGTGCTCTCCGCAAGTCTCTGAACCTGTCAATTCTGCACTATCGCATCGACAGAAACCAAGATCGTTGATAATCCGCAAAGTAGGAAGCCGTACCTTGTCCATTGATGTCCCACAGTTAAACAACCTGATCATCAAAGCCGCGGATACGGAGATCCTGCCCCGATTCCAGCAAATCGAGAGCCATAAGAAGGCCGACGGATCACTGGTCACCGAAGCTGATCTGGCGGTTCAACAGAGACTGATCGGAGAACTGCAGAAGCTCTATCCCGAGATCCCCCTATTGGGTGAAGAGATGTCTGCCGAACAACAGACACAGGTGCTGGCCGACTCGCCTGCTGGATTCTGGTGCCTCGACCCCCTTGACGGCACCTCAAACTATGTCGCGGGCATGCCCTGCTTCGCCACCTCACTGGCCTATATCCACCAGGGGAAGGTTCGCATCGGCATCATCTACGACCCGCTGCGCAAGGAGTGCTTTCACGCGGTAGAGGGCGAAGGCGCCTGGTTGAACGGCAAACGGCTGCACCTGACTACCACGAAAAGCGAATTGAGATCCTGTGTCGCCATGGTCGATTTCAAGCGCCTCTCACCACCACTCGCAACAGAGCTGGCGACCCGCCCCCCCTACCGCTCTCAACGCAGTATCGGCAGCGTGGCGCTGGACTGGTGCTGGCTGGCCGCCGGCCGCTTGCAACTCTATCTGCACGGCGGATCGAAGCTGTGGGATTATTCGGCCGGCAGTCTGATCTACCGGGAGGCCGGTGGAGAGCTAAGACTCACCCAAGGGCATGTCAGTCTGCCTGAAGCGTGTGAATTGAAGCTTGAGCCCTGCATGGCCATCGCCGCGGCCAACGAGCGGCTGTTTCAGGCCTGGCTTGACTGGTTGAGACAGTACGACTGATTTTTGTTGACCTCGGCGGGAAAAACCTTAAACTACCGCGCTTCGCCTACGGAGCGGTAGTTCAGTTGGTTAGAATACCGGCCTGTCACGCCGGGGGTCGCGGGTTCGAGTCCCGTCCGCTCCGCCATTTTCCCCAAGCGATTTCTCAAGCGCTCACGCACTAACCGCAGCCGGTTATTTCCAGTGATTGGGCCAATGCTTGCAAGCTGAGTTCGTCCCAATCGGGGGTCGGCAATCCCACTGGCCAGGGTTCCCCGGCAGAAAAACGCCCACTGCGCACCAACGCAGTTCCCAATCCCAGACGGGCTGCACCTGCGATATCGGTATCCGGCCTGTCACCGATCATTACGCAATCAGAGGCCGCACAATCGAGTCGCTCCAATGCCATCTCGAACAGCAAGGGTTCAGGCTTACCGATCACCACAGGATCCACCCCGGCGGCAACAGCAAAGGGCGCGACGAGCGCGCCTCCCCCAGGCAGCAACCGGTGCTCTCCCTCGATATTGGCATCCACATTGTGATCCGGATTGGTTGCGATCAGCCGGGCGCCCTGTTTGAGAATCAGATTCAGGCCCCGGGTCAGACTCTCGTAGTCGAGACCGGCCCCCTCCCCCACCACCACGAAGTCGGCTGACTCCTCATCCGCCTGGCCATATCGGCTCAACACTTGATCGAGGCCGGCCGCACCCACCGCAAAGTAGTGAAAACCGGGTTTCTCTCTTGCCAGCCAGACAGCCGTGGCCTCTCCTGAAGTGAGCACCTGTGAAGGGTCGACGGCGGGAAAGCCCATACGCCAAAGCTTTTCCGCCACTGCCTGCGCTGTGTGAATCGGATTGTTGGTGAGAAAGAGGTGGGGAATATCGGCAAGTCGTCGCACGAAATCGATCGCGCCCGGCAATGGGGATTCACCGTGATAGAGCACGCCGTCCATGTCGAGCAGGACGGCAGCGTACCTCATCTGCGCAGGCCCAGCGGATCCTGCCGGTCTATGCCCCGCATGAAGGGGATGGCGCGATCCTGGTGAGTAACCTGGTAGACCAGACCGATCCAGTTGCCAATGACCGCTTCGGCGGTGTCGTGCCAGGTGTTGTCCAGGGTTTCCAGCACCAACTTTTCGGGAAATTCCGGCAGTTGATCGTCTTCCGCCAGGGAGTGATCCACATGCTCCTGATACTCATCGAAGATGGCCTGGGTACGCTGGGAGAAATAGTTCTCCGGATAGGGAGGGTAATCCTTACGCTTACCGGCGATATAGAGCATGACCTCCCGCTTGTACTCCTTCAGCAGACTGATGGTGTCGTACTCCGGATGGCCCTGAAAATAGACCACCCGCAAGCCATCTGCGCTGACCGCCAGATGGACCCCCGCCTGCTCGCTCTCCGCCAGTACCTGCAGACCGGCCGCGTCGAACTGCTGCCGCGAGATCTGGTTGTAACGTGAGTGGGGCACATCAAAGCGGGTATTGATATCGTTGACCAGCGGATGGTGGGGCGCCACGACCCGGTGGCTGTAGACGCCCCAGAGCTTCTCCGCCATGGGGGTTCGCTTCTGGCCCTGATGAGACTCCACTACGGCATGGGTAGCAAGACAGGAACACAACACCGAGGTGACGTTTTCGTAGGCCCAGTCGACCACCTGCGTCAGCGGCTCCCAGAAGGGTTCCTGCGAGAGATTGGGATGACTCACGTTGGCGCCGGTGATGATCAGGGCATCCAGACCCTCCCGTTTGATCTGCTCAAAATCCTCGTAGTAGGCATTGATGTGGGCCTGCGCTTTTTCCCCGCGCGGCAGCTCCTTCAGGGTAAAGGGGTGCAGATAGAACTGGGCGATGGGATTGGCCTCACCCACCAGCCGGCAGAACTGCCGCTCGGTCGCTTCGATGGCGGCATCCGGCATCATATTGAGCAGGCCGATATGGAGTTCACGAATATATTGGTGTGTAGCACGCTCCGGCGTGAGCACGTTCTGGCCTTCCAGCCTCAAGCGCTTGAACGTGGGTAATTCGGTGTGAGCGACCAATGGCATCGGTTAGGAATCCTTAAGCATCGAGTAGGGAAAAATCACCGGCTCTCTGTGAGCACAAGCAGCTGAAATGGTAACCCCGCGAGGGGGAATTGCAATGCAGTGACGGGCATGCAACGCCATCAATTGGCTCGGGCGATAACCGATTCGAGCATCTCGAGGAAGCTCTTCTCGTCACTTACCTGGGCGAGTTCTTCAGTAGAAACGGCATATCCGTAACGTTCCGTGATGGCTTCGTAGCGGGGGATGCGGGAACGAAACAGCCTTGGAAAGACCCAGCTGGAGAAATCATTGGGATCGATCTGCGCAATGTACTCGATCGCTTTCTCCTGCATGTAGATGGCCAGCTGTTCATCGAGAAACGCCTCCCGGTAGTGGAGAGGCTTGGGTTTGGAGACGGCACGGGCGATCAAAGCCTCCTCGTCCTCATGGCTGGCCTTGATATAGAGGAGTAACGAATGCTCTGCGAGAAAATCGAGCAGGCCGGGTTCGTCCAGCTCGCATAAACTGCCACCCACATCGTTGATGAAGTGCTTATAGCCGTAGATCAGCTCCGCCTTGTGCAGGAATATGGGCAGATCGTACATGGCAGCGATCTCCGCCTCCCGGTGAAGATTTTGGCGGCGCTTGAATTCGCTCAGCCCGATCCCCCCCTGCTCCGGATTGCCCAGCATACCGAGGAAAGTCGAGACCGGCGTCAGATTGTGGAAGGTGATGTTGTTGCGAATGAAGATCGAATCGGAACGCAGCAGATCACGCAGCAGCGGCACCTGCATCGCCTGCTCCTTGATGCTGTCGAGAATCGCTTCATCCAGATAGCGGGTACCGATCCGATAGTCTCCGGAGTAGTGAAACCATTCTGACTCCCGTAGCATGTTCGAGAGGCGGGTCTTGCCCACACCCGACATCCCCATCAGGGTGATGCATTTACGATCCCAGGCACGAAACCCTTCAACAGTGAACTTCACAAACTCTCTCCCCATAGCCGAGGCGCCAATTCTACGGGCTGAAGCAGAGCGTGAAAAGCAGCCATGACTACAACGGAACCCAAGCCAGCCTGTGCTATGCTTGCGGGTAACCCCGACCCCCCATGAATCCAACCTGACCCAGGGCGCAATCGGATGTATCTCGGCGAACTCTCCATCCTTCTTGTTGAACCTTCACTCACCCAGCGCCACATCATTCAGCAGCAGTTCGATGAACTGGGGATCCGTTTTATCGATGTCGCCACCACCGGCGAGGATGCCATCGCCGAAATGCGTCAAAAAAAGCCCGACGTAGTGATCAGCAGTCTCTACCTTCCGGACATGACAGGCACGGATCTGGTATTCCGCATGCGCGACGACGAAGAGTTGCTGGAGATCGCCTTCATGCTTATCTCCAGCGAAACCCGGTTGGCCATGCTCGACCCGATCCGCCAGTCGGGTGCTGTGGCGATCCTACCCAAACCTTTCGATGCCGCCGATCTGCAGACAGCGCTGAATGCCACCCTTGACTACCTCGAAACGCCCCAGTTCGACCTGGAAGAGATAGATACGGAGATACTGCAGGTACTGATCGTGGATGACAGCAGCATGTCACGCAAACACCTGCGTCGGTTGCTGGAGGCGGTCGGCATCGAAAATATCCTGGAGGCACATGACGGGGCGGAAGGCGCTGCGCTGATCAATCAGCACTTTTTTGATCTGGTGATTTCCGACTACAACATGCCACAGATGAACGGACAGGAACTGCTCGATTTCATTCGCCAGCGCAGCGCCCAGCCGGGTCTTCCTGTGTTGATGGTGACCAGCGAATCGAACCAGAACCGACTGGCCGCCGTGCAGCGCTCGGGAGTCTCTGCCATCTGCGACAAACCATTCACCAGCGAGACCATATACCAACTGTTACAGCAGACACTGCGAGAGGCCAACTAAGCCATCGTGCATACTCGCAAAGCATAAAATTTTCAGTTAACATTCTGGGAATTTATTTCACATTTGATGGGGATTTTTCACCTAAATAGCTGCTATTGTTAGATTTACGCGTAGCACCGCGCAGGTCACCTCTGGCGACTTAGGCATGCCGCTACCGTGTTTAGCAAGGACGAGACGGAAGGTCAGATCAAGCTTCTCTCCCCTTTGCCGTTAACCCTGACCAGGCAGTAAACCCAATGCCCTATTCACTAGGTACACAAAGAGTCGCCCCTATATCTACTATGTCCAATGTACTCATCATTGATGATCAATCGATCACACGGATGATCCTGCAGGAGCTGATCGGGTCCATTGACAAGGATGTGAACCCCACCTGTTTTGCCGATCCCACCGAAGCGCTGGAGTGGGCCAAACAGAACGATGTCGATCTGGTAATCACCGATTACAAGATGCCGCAGATGGATGGCATCGAGTTCGTCAAATGGTTCCGGCGGATTCCCGGCTGCAATGATGTGCCGGTTATGATCGTGACCTGTATCGAAGACCAATCGGTGCGTTATATGGCCCTGGAATCGGGCGCCACCGATTTCATTACCAAACCGATCGACCACACCGAGTGCCGCGCCCGCTGCAACAACCTGCTGACCATGAGTCTGCAACGCAAGTTGATCAAGGACCGGGCGCTGCTGCTGGAAGCGGAGATCCGCAAGACCACCCAGGAGTTGCATGATCGGGAAGAGGAGACCTTGATACGGCTCGCAAAGGCGGGGGAGTACCGGGACGAGGACACCGGCAATCATATCCTTCGCATCTCACGCTATTCCCGGCTGATCGCCGAGAAACTCGGTCTATCTGGGGAATTGTGTGATTTGATCGCACAAGCTGCTCCCATGCATGATATAGGCAAGATCGGCATTCCGGATGCGATTCTACTGAAACCGGGGCGCCTAACGCCTGACGAGTTCAAAATCATGCAACGACACACTGAAGTGGGGTTTGAAATCCTTAAAGACAGCCCGTCGAAGTACCTCCAGACTGGGGCTATCATCGCTTTGAGCCACCACGAGAAGTACAGCGGCCAAGGCTATCCTCAGGGCCTGAGGGGGGACGACATACCACTGGAAGCGCGTATCGTTGCAGTCGCCGATGTCTTTGACGCCCTTGTCAGTAACCGGCCTTACAAGAAAAGCTGGCCGGCAGACCAGGCTTTCGACTACATCAGACAGGAACGGGGCAACCACTTCGACCCCAATTGTGCTGAGATTTTCCTCGCCGAATCCTCTCAAGTATTAGCGATCCACACCGCCTTGAGCGAGTCAGCTTAAGCTATCGCAACTAACATGGACGACCTGGTATGCAAAGAATGAGGCCACATACCCACCTTAGCATTGGCGGTTTTGCTGTCGCCACGGTCGTGCTCGGCCTGCTGATACTGTTTCTGACATCGACACCTCTCGATCCTGTGATCCAGCTGATCACTCTGACATTCTACCTGGTGGCTGTATTCGCCATGGGAGCCACCCTGCGCAGTCATTTCGCTCGCCACCAGGATGAGATTGGCGATGCGGACTCAGCTGGCGCAAGTAAACCCGACGAGAGCTCTGAGGTCGAAACAGAAACCGATAAGACACCCTCGGCACTCACGACTCAAACCAAATCAAAACGGGCAGGCGTCATCTTGCTGACCCGGCATGACGACACCGCGAAGCAAATTCACAGAACGCTCTCGGCATGGAATCTGGACCTGGAAGTTATCGGCAGCTGCGCAGAAGCCAGTCAACTGATTCTCAATCGACACCAGCAGGACGTTGAGGCCAGCAAGGTAACGCTTATCATCGATATCCGCGAGCTGGAAATGGATCCCATCCATCTGCCGTGTCTGATCGAAGCGGGAGCTGGGCAACCATCGCCGACCCTCATCTGCATCGCGGATAATCTTGAGGCAGCCACAGCTCAGCACCTGCTGGATAGCGGTTATTCTGCCATTCTCAATGCACCCATCGATAAATCGCAGCTTTTCTCACTGCTTACCGATGAAAATCAGAGCGATGTGACTGGGCCCAATGTCGTCAATCTCGCGCACTATAGAAAACGCAGCGGACAACAGGATAAAAAGCGCATCCTGCTGGCAGATCAACACACGGCTGACCGAAAACGTATCGCCGCGATGTTGCAGAAAGCCGGACACCGGGTGAAATCGGTAGAGAACGGGGAACAGGCACTGGATGCCCTGGAACGCCAGCGCTTCGATGTGGCGTTGATCAATCTCAAGCTACCGATCATGAATGGTACTCAGGTCATCAAGCTGCACCGGTTCACGACCCCGCATCCCCACTGGGTCAGTTTCATCGTAATGACAGAGGAAACCACTCCGGCCACGCTGAGATTATGTCGTGACCTGCAGATCAGGGCCTGTTTTTTCAAACCGGTTCCGAGTGGTGCCCTGTTGGAAATGATCAACACAGCGCCGGTGATTGCTCATCCCATACCGGCCACTATCGCCTCCGTTTCGCAGCGCTTCGAGCCGCAACAGAGGACACGGTTTCTGCATGCCGATCTACTCGACATCAAGGTATTGCAGGCTCTCGATCAGCTTGACACCGACAGTGGCTTTGTTCCGGACCTGATCACCATCTTCAAACGCGACAGCGTCACGATTCTGCAAGGCATGGAGGATGCGGCCGAAGCTATGGACACTCAACGCTTCACAGAACTGTCCAGCATCCTCATGGACAACGCAGGGCAACTGGGCGCCTTTGCCCTCTATGAAATGTGTCTGACATTGCAACAAACGAGCTACCGGGAACTCAATGCAACCATTGCCGCCAAGCTCTCACACCTGAGTGAACTTCTCGATCGCACCAATCTGGCTTTCCAGCACTTCCTGACCGAACGCGAGCATCAACGCACCGATCGCAATTAAGCCGACAGGGCAGGCTTCAGCGTAACCAGAATCCGGGAGATAGCAGAACCAGCAGGGTGAAGATCTCCAGCCGGCCCAACAACATGGCAAGGATGGAAAGCAGTTTCCCCATATCGCTGACACTCTGAAAGGTGTAGGCCACCTCTCCCAGTCCGGGCCCCAGATTGTTCATGCAGGTGGCCACTGCTGCGAAGGCAGAACGCTCATCCAGACCAGCGTGGATCATCAGCAGCACCAGCAACGCAAAGGTCGCCATGTAGAGTCCGAAAAAGCCCCAGATGCCCTGCATCAACCGGGGATCCACCGTGCGCTTACCGATGCGAACGGGTATCAGCGCATGGGGATGGATCAAAGAACGAACTTGCTGCATGCCCTGCCGAATCAGCAGTATCACCCGCATAACCTTCATGCCGCCGGCGGTGGAGCCGCCACAACCACCGACAAAACTGATGTAGATCAGCAACATCGGCAGAAAATCGGGCCAGCTTGCGAAGTCGACCTTGGCGAATCCGGTACTGGTCACCAGGGAAACCACCTCAAATGTTGCATCCTGAATACTCGCGGTCAGGTGGCTGTATTCCCCCTCGAGAAGCAGCACTGAGCTGACCACGAGCACTACCGCAACGACAAACTGGAGAAAGGCTCGGGCCTCCGGATCATGCCAGTATTGGATGGGGCTGCGCTGGTGCCAGGCGGTAAAATGGACGCCAAAGTTGATAGCCGCCAACAACATAAAAACGACGGCGACCCACTCCACTACATTGCTGTTGTAGTAAGCAATGCTGGCATCGTGGGTGGAAAAACCGCCGGTTGAGACGGTGGAAAGACTGTGCGCAACGGCATCGAAGAGGCTCATGCCCGCCAGCCAGTAACCCAGCGCACAGGCTACCGTCAAAGCAAAATAGAGCAGCCAAAGGGCGCGTGCAGTCTGCGCCAGCCGTGGAGTCAGCTTCTCCTCCTTGGTGGGACCCGGCACTTCAGCGCGATAGAGCTGCATACCGCCAATCCCGAGCATGGGTAAGACTGCCACACCGAGTACGATCAACCCCATTCCCCCCAGCCACTGCAACTGCTGACGGTAGAAAAGGACCGACTTCGGCAGCTCATCCAGTCCGGTCATGACGGTTGCACCCGTGGTGGTAACACCGGAAACCGCCTCGAAGAGCGCATCGATTGGCTTGAGATCGGTACTGATCATCAACGGCCAGGCCCCGAGCATACTGATAATGACCCAGAACAGCACAACGATGAGAAAACCGTCGCGGGTTCCCAGATTGGCCGGCTCGCGACGCCCCACCAACCAAAGCGACCCACCGAGCAATAACGAACCACCCAGAGGTATCAAAAAATTCAACAGCTCTTGGGTTTCACCGTAACCGATAGCAAGAATGATCGGCGCCAACAGAGTGAAGCCAAAGATAATCGAGAAAACACCTATCGTCCGCGCTATGGAATATGCGTGCAAAACAATCGCTCATAAGAATGGGGTGCCAACACCGCCAATCATAACGCAAGTTGTGAACTATCGCTGAAACTGTTCACGCTGTCCGCAGAGGCAGATATGGATCGCCCCGACAGGGCAAAGATATGCTGTTTTCGTGGGATGGCGATTCGTTTTCACGCGCTCCGCACACTGACCCTGAAGCCGCTAACAGCAAACAGATCCTACCCGCCTGTGCCATCCGCTCACAGACTCGATTCCATTGAACGGGATTGGATCGAAGGGAGGATTGTTAGTGCATGCCGCTGACATCGCGGGTGGCCAGGTAGTCGGCAAGCTCCCGCTGAGTCAGGGAATAGGCGGTGGAGGTCTCCCGGAAGAGGTTTTTCGCCAGTTTGGCAAACTGCTCATGATCAATCGTGGTCGCCGAGGAGCAGAGTGCCTTGAGGGTATGGGCCCCCATACCGGCAGCATTCCCCGCCAAGGCATGGGCAGCTTCCATGTAGTCGGTGAAGCGGGATTCTTCCGCTGCCTGCTCCATCGTATCGAGTAGCTGCTCGGAATCCTGGTAGAACTTTGTCGCCAACTGATGGAGAAAATCGGGTGTCTGGCTGAGTTTCGCCAACTCTTCCAGGACCTGGGTATCGATGATCAATGCCTGCTTTTCAGCGTGCTCATCGTCGTTCGCGGTCTCATCCTGCACGGAATCCTCAGAGTTCACCAGCGACTTGCCCTGCATAACCTCTTCGACAATTCGCACCAGCTGCCCGGAACGTACCGGTTTGGTGAGAAAAGCGCTGACTCCGAGCTTCTGACACTGCTCCTGAGCATCGACAGTGGCGTTGGCGGTCAGCATCATGAAGAGCATATCCGAGGATTCACCCTGTGTGGCCTGATAGCGCTTGATCACCTCGACGCCGCCCATGTCCGGCATCTGCATATCGAGGATGGCCAGGTCATAGTCGTTTTGCAGCAAGGCCTGTAGAGTCTCCTCGCCGGTATCAGCAACACTGACTTCATGCCCTGCCCGTTGCAGAATTTTCTGCACCACTTTCTGATTGATGTAGTTATCCTCCGCCAGCAGCACCCGATAACGACGCTGCGACAGACTGATCAGAGAGTAACTCAGTTCATCATTCTCCATGTCGGACTTACCTCTCGCGGCCAACGCGTAGTGGAGAGCGTTTGCGAACGTCTCCAGCTGGGTCGGCAGGCTAAGTATGACTTGAAAACCGACTTGTCTCAGGAACTGTTTACGCTCATTGCCCAAGGGCTCCCGGGCAACCAGCATCAGCACCAGATCCTTCAGTCTTGGCTCACTGCGGATCGCGTTGGCCAATTGATCAACCGGGATCGTGATGCGCTCCTCATCCAAAATCGCCACATCATAGGGCTTGTTCAGCTCCACGGCATTGAGCAGTTCCTGAAACCCATTGGCGCCGCTCTGGCTCACCTTGGTGATCAGGTTGCACTCCTCAAGATAAGAGAGTGTGGCGGAGTCCTGATAGCTCCCGTCGGTGAAGAGTATCCACTGCGCCGACTGCAGATACGACTCACTCTTCACCTGCAACGGCTTCTGCAGCGGCAGTTCGAACCAGAAACGGCTGCCACTGCCGAGACGGCTCTCCACGCCAATCCTTCCCTGCATCAACTCCACCAGTTGCTTGGTGATAGTGGTGCCGAGTCCGGTACCCGGGTAGCGCCTGGTCACCGAATCATCAAGTTGGGTGAAGCGTTCGAAAATCCGCTGCAGATGGTGTTCCGAGATACCAATACCGGTATCAATCACCTCGAACAGCAGGTAGTCGTCTTGCCCCTCGTCCCCGCTCGGTGGTGTGCGGGAGATACGCACGGTGACACTGCCACTCTCAGTAAATTTCACCGCATTGGAGAGCAGGTTGACCAGTATCTGCCGCAACATCAGTGGGTCTATCTGTACCACTGGCGGTACTTCCGGTTCGATCCAGAGATCGAGCCGTATCGACTTCGACAGGGTCTGCGGACGGATCATGACCATCGCATCATAGGCCAGCAGATAGAGGTTCTGATCAACGGAATGGATCTCCACCTTGCCCGCCTCGATCTTCGAGATATCCAGGATATCCTCGATCAGGCTGACCAGCGACTCAGCAGAGGCGTGAATGCTGTGTACGATCTCCTGCTGCTCTTCATTCAACGGTGTGCCAACCAGCAGATCGGCCATTCCCACCACCCCGTTCAAGGGGGTGCGTATCTCATGGCTCATATTGGCCAGAAAGCGGCTCTTTGCCAGATTCGCCGTCTCGGCACGCTGTTTCTCCTGTTCCAGACGCTTGAGCAGGGAGGAGACGAAAAGGGGGATGACCAGCAAACCGATCAGCAGACCCAGGCTCAGCACCATGGCCTCACGCCAGAAGTCGCTGACCAGAATCACACTGGAGAAACCCACGATACTCAAGCCGCAGGCGAAGAAAAGATCCCTCCTGCCGTAGCGCAAACCATTACCCAGCGTAATCCAAAGATAGAGGATATAGAGGAACGAGGTTATCTCGCCACCAATCATCATGGCCAGGCTGATAATCACAGCGTCAGTGCTGGTGGTGATGGAGCGGCGCAGCCGGCTGATCCTGGGCCAGACCAGGATTGTCAGACTATAGAGCAGCGATACCAGCCCATAAAAGGCGACAATTCGGAAAAGATTGCGATCGAGATCGTCGCTCTGGCCCAACCACTGAAACAGGTAGAGATAGATAACGAACAGGGCAATGAAACCGATGCGAACCAACGACTGTTCGAGTTCGCTGTCGGGTCTACCGGTCAGATGCAAAATGCGCCGCGTGAAACCACCGGCCCATCGGTTTGTTGAACTGTTATTGACCATGGTCCCCTATGTCAATCCATGCACTGCTGGTGTGAGCGTGAGTGAGACGACGATAGTCACCTCTGCTTGTCGCCTACAGGCCGACCAAGGGACCCCATGCTTTGCATGGCGTCAGTAATCTCACGTAAGGCCAGCGGGTTGGCCGAGTCATCTATCCCTGCACGAGACAGACACGGCAGATCCCCGGATAGAAGATAATACGCCCTATCAATCCCGAACAGAGCACAGCCGCTAAAGTTAGCCGACTTAATGGAGTTTGTCACATTTGACCTGATTTTGCCGGAATTTACTGTCACTCGCCTCATCTCCAACCATATCCCTTTCAGAATAGGATTTACCAAAAGATTAATTCCTGCTGTCGCTCGCTTGACCGATGTCACTGGCTCAGCGCCGGGGCTTGGCGCGTGCAGTAGCGACGGCTTGCAGGGGATCGTCTGGCCAGTAGTGTTTCGGATAGCGGCCTTTCAGCTCTTTCTTTACCTCCTGATAGGTACGCTGCCAGAATCCCCCGAGGTCATCGGTAATCTGCATTGGGCGCTGCGCGGGAGAGAGCAGATGCAACATCACCGGCACCCGACCACGGCCGACCCTGGGCGTCTCAGCGAGGCCGAACAGCTCCTGCAAACGGACCGCCAGCACCGGCGCTGAGCCCGGCGTGTATTGCAGCGGAATCTTTGACCCGCTGGGCACCTGAAGATGCGAGGGCGCCTCCCGTTCAATCAGCTGCAGCTGTTGCCAACTCAGCAGACCGCGCAGAATGGCATCCAGGTCGAGCCGCTGCAGTTGACTCAACTGGCTGATGCCTGGCAGCCAGGGACTTAGCCATTGCGCGAGGTGCTCCTGTAACCAGTGGTCTGAAAGATCGGGCAGATCCTGGTCTCCCAGCGCTTCGCGCAGCCAGCAGAGCCGCGCCTGCCAACGACGCAGCCCCTTGCTCCAGGGCAATACATCGAGTCCCTGCTCCGCAATACCCTGCAGTAAGGCTTCAGACAACGCCGCCGGATCGGCATCCTGCAGTGGCGAACGGGATAACACCAGGGCCCCCAGGGACTCCACCCGCTGCGCCCTGACGCGCTGAGACGCGCTCTCCCAATAGACCTTCTCCTGCTGTTCGATTATCTGGTCGGGAAGATCACGCAGCTCCTGCAGGCCGATCTCTGCGGCGAGTCTCACCCAGCCCTCCCGTTCTCCGGCATCGAGTTGCGCTGCCACCAGGAACTCGGCAGCAGCCAGCGGATCGTCCTCCGGCAGACGCACCCCACGCCCACTTACCAGGCGGAAGCGGGCGTGGCCGGTCTGTTGCGCGATACGGTCCGGATAGGCCAGCGCCAGTGACTGGGCCACTGTCAGATCATCCTGCGAGTTGACTGCAGCGGCATCCTGCAAGCGTCCGGCCCAGTCCCGGCTGACCCGGTCGATCTGGCGACATGCTGTCGCATTCAGCTGACCCGTTTCCGCTCCAGCCCGATGATCACGCCAGGCCTCCAGCAACCGCAGGCGGAGTTCGACATCCACGCTCTGGCTCGTACCGACACTGCGTGAAAGGATATCCCGCTCACTCAAGAGGGCAGCCAGATCGCACACCTGAGAACGGCGTTTGGCGCCGGTACGGAGCAACATATGGGCGAGTCGCGGATGCAGCGGCAGGCGGGCCATCTGCTGCCCCAAGGGGGTCAGCTGCCTGCGCTCATCGAGGGCAGCCAGCCGCTGCAACAACGCCTCCGCCTGGGCATAGGCCGGTTTAGGCGGCGGCTCCGGCCAGCGCAGCTGCTCCCGCTCGCGCACCCCCCAGCGCGCCAGTTCAAGTACCAGCGGCGCCAGATCGGCCTGCAGGATCTCCGGCGGATGAAAGGCCGGCAGGCGCTGATGCCGGGACTCGGACCAGGTGCGGTAGCAGTATCCGGGTCCCAGGCGCCCGGCTCGTCCGGCACGCTGAGCGGCGGCAGCCTGAGAGACCGGCAGCGTCTGCAAACGGGTCAGACCCAGACCGGGCAGAAATTGCGGCAGCCGCGACCAGCCACTGTCGACCACTGTGGTCACGCCCTCGATGGTGAGGCTGGTCTCGGCAATCGAGGTGGTCAGCACAATGCGCCGTCGTCCCTGGGAGTCTGGCACAAGGGCGCGATCCTGCTCGCTCTTCGGCAGATCACCGTAGAGGGGTGCCAACAGGGGTGGCTCAGGCGTCTGTTGCAGACGTTCGCGCAGCCGTGAGGCGGTCTGGCGAATCTCCCGTACGCCGGGAAGAAACACCAGCAGATCCCCCGCCTGCTCCCGGTAGGCCTGCTCTGCAGCCGCAACTGTCTGCTCCACAATGCGCCGCTTATCCAGGCTCTGCTCAAGGTAGCGGATCGCCACCGGGTAACTGCGGCCTGCCGCCTCGATCACAGGCGCACCGCCGATGAGCTCACTGACCCACTGGGTATCGAGAGTCGCCGACATTACCAGCAGTCTCAGATCATCCCGGAGCCCCTGCTGCACATCCAGGGTCAGGGCCAGGCCGAGATCGGTCTGTAGATTGCGTTCGTGGAATTCGTCGAAGATGACCAGACCGACCCCTTGCAACTCCGGGTCCGTCTGCAGGCGGCGCGTTAGAATTCCCTCGGTCACTACCTCGATGCGGGTTTTGGCGGAGACCTTCCGCTCCAGCCGGATGGTGTAACCCACCCGCTCGCCCACCCGCTCACCGAGCAGGCTGGCCATACGGCTGGCAGCTGCGCGGGCCGCCAGTCGCCGGGGTTCCAGTAACAGCATCTTTTTGCCGGCAAGCCAGGGGGCCTGCAGCAGTTCAAGCGGTACCAGGGTTGTTTTGCCCGAACCCGGCGGAGCGCAGAGTACGGCGGAGCGGGCATGCGCCAGGGCTTCGGCGAGATCGGGAATAACCGCTGTGACTGGCAGTTGATCGGCAGCCGTCTCGTCAGTCACAGCAGAAACGCCCTCGCCCTCGCTGGGCAGGGGAAGTCGATCGCATCATCGGTGATGGCTGTTGCCCATTGACCCTCACTTCTCAGCCGAACCCCGGATCTCAGTCAGACAGAGAGATCGACTCACGTCCCCGGTCGCACTGGATATGCAGGTCGAAATGGAGATCGTTGGCGAAAGCCTGGCCGATGATCCAGATCTGATTCAGCTCCTCGCTCAGGGTAGGCAGGACCGTCAGTGCACTGCGTGTGCGCCGTTCGTCGAAGAAGGCGAAGGGTTCGTCGAGGAAGAGGAACTGACTCCCCTTCACGGTACGCCCGACCAGTTCCTGGGAGAGCGCCAGACGCACTGCCAGCATGATCTGACGCTGGGTACCGCTGGATATCTCATCCAGGTCCATGAAATCCCGTTTCTCGCTGGAGAAGGCACGCACCGAAAGGTCCTCTTCGATCTGCAGATGCTCGTAGCGGTTCTCGGTAAACAGGGGCAGGGTTTTGCTGACCAGCCCCCGCAACTTGCGGTTGAACTGGTAGGAGACCTCACGAGTCGCCCCCTGTATCAGCTGATCTGCCAGAGCGCAGATCTCGATATGGCGCTCGCGTTCGCTGATCCGCTCGCGCAGATCCTCCTGCATGGTGCGCAGCTGATCGGCCTTATCCAGACGCGACTGCTCCAGCGCAATTGCCTGCTCCAACTCGCTCTTGCGCTGTGCGGCCTGCTCCACGGCCTGACGCAGCAGATTCTGTTCGCCGCTGATGCCGTCGCGCACCTCCAGGGTGGTGGCCTGCCAATCGCTGATGCGCTGGCTGAGCCTGCCGCGGGCAGCCCGGTCGACAGCCTCCGGCTCTGCTTCAGGCGCCGGCGGAGCCTCCTCGCTGGGGGAGTCGGTCGCCTCTCCGGCCTCGGTGGCAGAACCAGTGGATAGCGCTTCCGTGGTATCTGTCTCCGGCAGATCATCCAGCAGGGCAGACAGGGTCTGGGCCACTGAATCGAGCCCCTTGGCCTGGCCGGCCAGAGTGCTGCGACGAAAGCTGAAAAACAGGAAGAGAAAGGCGCACACCACCGCTGTGTAGAGCAGCCAAGAGACCATATGCGGCTGCCAGAAGGTCACGCGGGAGCTAAGAAATTCAGCAAGTTTCACTGCCAGATCCTGGCTCGGCAACTTCTCCAGCAAGGCCCAGCCAGCGCCTGACAGCAGCGCCAACAAGAGGAAGATAAAGCTCCAGAAGCCAGCCCGTCCCCGCGAGCCCATCGTCTTCTCGCGCGTCAGCAGGGCATCCTGGTAGGCAACCGAGGCGTCGTCCAGTGAGTCGATCATGAGATTGGATTGCGCCACCCGATGGCTGACAGCCTCATGTTCGCTCTGCAGTTCAGCAAACAGGCGCGGGTCGATGGCCAGCTCTTCCAAATCCGTCTGCAGTTTGCTCAGATCCGTCTGCCGGGACTCCATCTCGGCCTGGGTCTCTTCATGATCTTCGCGGCAGGCCTCGGCACAGTACTCCAGGGTCACCAGACCGGCCATGGTCTTCACGGCATAGCTGTGGGGATGGGGGGTGGTGATCTCACGCTGCGCCAGGTAGAAGGATTCAATAAACTCTTCGAACTCATAGCCGATCAGTTCATAGACCTTATCGGCCACCTGCTCGACGCCACGGGCCAGGGGCTCCTCAGCCGCATCGGCAGTGGCCAGGGCGAGTCGGGCACTGTGATTGCCGGCATCGTCGAGAAAACGATCGAGACGGTAGCGGCGGCCGTCGCTGGGGGTGAACTCCAGATCGACGGAGCAGTGGGTCTCATCCCAGCGGATAATCTTGGTCAGCTCATCGAAGTCGAGGGAGAAGGTGCGTCCAAAGAGGGCGAAACAGACGGTTTCACCGATGGTGCTCTTTCCCGACTCATTGGGCCCGGTGATGGCGATCAGGCCGCGCTCCGGCAGATCCTGCAAATCGAGTGAGGCGTATTTGAGAACATTGTTGGCCTTGACGGAGTTGATGATCATGACCAGCCCTCGTCAGCCAGTAGGCGCAGCTTGTCGAGAACCATCTGCATCGCCTGCTCGAAGGCCTCCTGATCGAAGGGCTCCCCGGAGTTGAGGCGGCGCTCTCGCTCGGCGTTGCAGTAGGCCTGAAACTCTTCGGCCGACCCGCCCAGGCCCTCTGTCGCCTGGCTGGGTGTCTGATCGGACATCGACATGCAGTTCTCCCTCATTTATTGGCTGAGCCGCCGGCATGCAAGGTGGCGGCACAGTCGGCTCTTATGGCCGATACTTTGGACCATCAGTATAGGGAGTTCTGTCTGACAGGTCATCATCCAATGGTGGCTGCCGCAGGCAAGCCAAAGTCGCCTGGCGCATCCATTGGTTGCATTTCTCCTGATCACAAGGCAGGGTAACCAGCCTGATTTAACGGCATGTGCATTCTGGCCAATATCATGATGGCGCCAGCCGGATCTCGAACCTGCCGCCACATCGCCCCCCGGCTGAGGCGCGGTTGGGGGACACCCACCAGCTTGTATCTCGAGCCTGAGCAGCAAAGCCCCATGAACAACGACTCCACGGGAGATCAATGAGCGAGGGTTTCTTTCAATCTGTTCTGCGTTACCGCCGGCTGGTCATCGGCCTGTCACTGCTGCTGGCTGGCGTGCTGGGCAGCGGCGTCTCCCGGCTCGAATTCAGTAACGACTACCGCATGTTCTTCAGTCCGGAGAACCCCCAGCTACAGGCCTTTGAACAGCTACAGAACACCTACACCAAAAACGACAATGTCCTCTTCGTCGTCGAGCCGCTGAAGGGCCGGGTTTTCACCCGTGACAGCCTCGCTGCAGTAACCGAACTGACCAAACAAGCCTGGCAGATCCCCTACTCCCTGCGCGTCGACTCCATCACCAACTATCAGCACACCTACGCCGAAGAGGACGACCTGGTGGTGGAGGACCTGGTACTCGACCCGGAGAGTCTCAGCGAGGAGCAGCTGGCGGAAAAACAGGCCATCGCCATCGCCGACCCCCTACTGGTGAATCGGCTGATCTCCCCCGATGCCAGCGTCACCGGGGTCAATGTCACTGTTCAGCTACCGGGGAAACACCTCGATGAAGTGCCGGAGGTGGTCAAGTCCGTGCGAAACATCGCCCAAATGGTCGAGCTGGCCCACCCAGACATCCGCATTCATCTGACCGGCATTGTGATGATGAACAACGCCTTCCCCGCCGCCTCTCTGGGGGATATGAAGACCCTCTATCCGGCCATGTTCGTGATGGTCATCCTGGTGCTGATGGTGATGCTGCGTTCAATTCCCGGCACCCTCGCCACCCTGTCCATCATTATTCTGACGATCGCTGCCACCATGGGCATCACCGGGTGGATCGGCATTGAACTCTCGCCTCCCACCACCATCGTGCCGATCGTCATCATGACCCTGGCCATCGCCGACTGTGTGCACATCCTGGTCAACTTCCTGCACGGCATGCGCGATGGGACAGCTAAAAGAGAGGCCCTGCTGGAGAGCCTGCGCATCAATCTGCAGCCGGTGTTTCTCACCTCCGTCACCACCGCCATCGGTTTTCTCAGCCTCAACTTCAGCGATGCGCCGCCGTTTCGCGATCTGGGCAATATGTCGGCTGTCGGTGTGCTGCTGGCTTTCGTGTTGTCGGTGACCCTGTTGCCGGTATTGATGCTGCTGCTACCCGTGCGGGCGCTCAGCGGGGATACCCGCGGTAGCCTGGCCATGCAGCGCTTCGCCGAATTCGTTGTACAGCGACGTCGTTTCCTGCTCTGGGGGATGGGTCTGCTGATCCTGTTTCTCATCTCGCAGATCCCCAACAACCGGCTCGACGATCAGTTCGTCAAATACTTCGATGAGAGTAACGAGTTTCGTCAGGCGACCGATTTCGCCACCGATCATCTGACCGGTATCTACATGATCGAATACTCCCTGGAGAGTGGCGAGAGCGGTGGCATCAGCGATCCGACCTATCTGCGCACGGTGGACGATTTCGCCCAGTGGTACCGGCAACAGCCCCATGTGCTGCACGTCAACACCCTGACCGACATCATGAAGCGGCTCAACCGCAACCTGCATGGGGATGATGACGACTGGTACCGGCTGCCGGAGGATCGCGATCTGGCGGCCCAATATCTGCTGCTCTACGAGTTCTCACTCCCCTTTGGTCTCGACCTCAACAACCAGATCAACGTCAAGAAGTCAGCCACCCGTTTCACCGTCACCCTGGAGAGCGTCTCCACCCAGCAGTTGCTGGCACTGGAGGAGCAGGCCCAGGCCTGGCTGACAGAGAACGCCCCCCATATGCGCATCGAAGGGGTCAGCTCCACCATCATGTTCGCCCATATCGGCAGCCGCAATATCATCGCCATGCTGAAGGGCACCACGCTGGCGCTGGTGGTGATCTCCGGCATCCTGATCTTCGCCTTCCGCTCCCTGCGCATCGGCCTCATCAGCCTACTGCCCAATCTGGTGCCCATCGGCATGGCCTTCGGCATCTGGGGACTGTGGGTCGGCGAGGTGGGACTGGCGCTGTCGGTGGTCAGTGGAATGACCCTGGGCATCGTGGTTGATGATACAGTCCACTTTCTGAGTAAATATCTGCGCGCCCGGCGCGAGAAGGCGATGTCTGCCGAGGATGCGGTGCGCTATGCCTTTTCCACCGTCGGCACCGCCCTGTGGGTCACCTCGCTGGTGCTGATCATCGGATTCGGCATTCTCGCCTTCTCCCATTTCCAGCTCAATGCCGGTATGGGGCTGTTAACCGCCATCACCCTGGCACTCGCTTTGGCGGCCGACTTTCTCTTTCTGCCCCCGCTGCTGATCGCTTTCGGAGGAAAAAAACCATGAGATACCTGTTACTGCTGTCACTCTTTCTGCCCCTTGCCGCCCAGGCGCTGATGCCGGGACAGCGTGGCCTGGAGATTGCCCGTGAGATGGAACAGCGGGATACGGGCTTTCACGACTTCGAATCGAGCATGACCATGCTGCTGCGCAACCGCCAGGGCGAAGAGAGTCTGCGCAACATGCGTAACAAGACCCTGGAGCAAGCGGATGACGGCGACAAGACCCTGATCATCTTCGATGAACCCCTGGACATCAAAGGCACCGCCCTGCTGAGTTTTTCCCACAAGGTGGGAGACGACGACCAGTGGCTCTATCTGCCGGCGCTGAAACGGGTCAAGCGCATCGCCTCGCGAAACAAGTCCGGCCCCTTCATGGGCAGCGAGTTCGCCTACGAGGACATCGCCTCGCAGGAGGTGGAGAAGTACACCTACAAATATATCGGCGAAGAGAATTTCGAAGGCCAGGCGGCCTTTCTCATGGAGCGCTACCCAGTGGACTCCAACTCCGGCTACACCCGCCAGCAGATCTGGGTAGACCAGGAGCGCTATATCCCCCTGAAGATTGACTTCTACGATCGCAAGAACACCCTGTTGAAAACCCTGGTGTTTCGCGGCTATCAGCAATATCTGGGAAAGTACTGGCGTGCCAACCAGATGTTCATGGAGAACCACCAGACGGGAAAGAGCACGCTGTTGAGCTGGGAGAAGTACGAATTCCAAACCGGCCTCGACGAGGGGGATTTCAATAAGAACAGTCTCAAGCGCGCACGCTGAGAGCAAGGCCCTAAGCAGTTTTGAGTCGAAAACGTGCGATACCACCCCGCTCCACCCATCGATAGCCGCATAGGATACCGCCACGCCGGGCGGAGCCGCTCGCGGCTGCTGCAGACTTGTCTGCTGCTGCTTTGGCTTCCCAGCCTGCTGTCGGCCGCTGACTGGAGCGGCTATGTGGAGGGCCAGCTACGCACCTTCCCGCAGACAGCCCTCGATAGTGACCAATCGGACGCCAGCCTCTCGCTGGCGGTTCAGGCCGAATACTACCAGCGCTGGGACCATGGCAAGCAGAGTCTGCTGTTCGTTCCCTTCGCCCGCCTCGACAACCAGGATGAAGAGCGTAGCCACGCCGACATCCGCGAACTGATCTGGACCTACGCCGGGGACGGCTTCGAAACCCGCGCCGGTATCGGCAAACTCTTCTGGGGCGTGACCGAGGCGCTGCATCTGGTGGATGTGATCAACCAGACTGACCTGGTGGAGAACCCGGACGGAGAGCAGAAGCTGGGCCAGCCCATGCTCAAGCTCTCGCTGGAACAGGAGTGGGGTATTCTCGACTTCTTTGTGCTGCCGGGATTTCGTGAGCGTACCTTTCCCGGGAAGGAGGGGCGCCTGCGCACACACCCCCGGGTCGAACCTGACCTGGCAGAGTATGAATCGGACCGGCAGCAGCGGCATATCGATTTCGCCCTGCGCTGGAGCCACTACATCGGTGACTGGGACTTCGGTCTCTCCCACTTCCATGGCACCAGCCGCGATCCGCTCTTCGTCCCCACACTCAGCAGCAAGGGTGAACTGGTGCTGGCGCCCTACTACGAACAGATGCAGCAGACCGGCCTCGACCTGCAGGCCACCAAGGGTGACTGGCTCTGGAAGCTGGAGGCGATCCACCGCCACCTCGACAGCGGCAGCTACAACGCCGCCACCGGCGGCTTCGAGTACACCCTGATCGGCATTCGCGACAGCGTCATGGATCTGGGTCTACTGGCCGAGTATCTCTATGACAACCGCCGCGATGAGGCCACCACGCCTTTCGAAAACGACCTCTTCCTCGCCATTCGCCTGAGCGCCAATGACATCGCCGGCAGCGAACTGCTGGCGGGGGTGATCCGGGATCTGGACAGCCGTGCTTCTCTTTTCAACCTGGAGGCAAGCCGACGCCTCGGCAACGCTTGGAAGGCGAGTCTGCAGGCAAGATTATGGTTCGCCGTGCCGGATGATGATCCTCTCTTCGCCTACCGTCGAGATGACTATGTGGAGTTCAGCCTGGCGCGGTATTTCTGATTCAGACGCACGCTCCCCTTAACACCCATTGCGAGACCAGGAATAGACCGGAAACGCTGATACACGATCAGGAAGCAAGCGCATAAAATTTCCCTCCAGTGTTGAACTGAAGGAAAAAATCCCATAAAAAGAGCGCTGAAAAGGGATACTGATGGATAGCCACACAGGATGAAGCCACAGGAGTCAACGGATTGCCAGCCAGCCGCTTCGCATGCAACTCCGCCCCTCTCTCCTCAAATCGGTTCCCTTCGATTCAGACTCCCCTCCACAGTCTCGCCCAAACCGCCGCACAGAGTGCCAGCCATTCAGCGGATAGCGTGAAATGCGCATGACCCACACCCAGATTCCAGACTCAGGTGATTAACATGAAACCACTCTACAGCCTGCTGCTGTTTGCCCTCATCGGCATCGCCCCCCTTATCCATGCTGAAAGCCCTGAGACAGTGGCAGAAGAGGAGATGAGCGCCGAGGAGATGCAATACCTGCTCTCCGTGAAAAAGATCTGGGATTCGCTGGATCGGCGCCAGGGCGACATCGATCTGCTCGACGGCATCGTCACCCTGCATGTGCCGGAGAATTTCTACTACCTGAGCCCCAAGGATTCGGAAACCATACTGACTGAGGTTTGGGGTAACCCGCCCGGTTCGGCTACGGGTATATTGGGTATGCTGTTTCCTGCCGACTCCACCCCCTTCGATGGGGGTTCATGGGGAGTGACCATCGAGTATGAGGCCGATGGCAATGTCTCTGACGAAGACGCCGACTCCATCGATTACGGCGAACTTCTCGCCGACATGCAGTCGAGCACCCGGGAAGCCAGCAAGGTCCGGGTTGCCCAGGGTTATGAATCGCTGGAACTTGTGGGCTGGGCCGCTGAACCCTACTACGATAAAGCCACCCACAAACTCCACTGGGCCAAAGAGTTGAAGTTCGGTGACGATCCCAACCACACCCTCAACTACAACATCCGGGTACTCGGCCGCGAGGGGGTACTGGTACTCAACTTCGTCGCTGGCATGGAGCAAATAGCGGTAATCGACAGCAACCTCGATGGCGTTCTGGCATTGGCGGAATTCAATCAGGGATCCCGCTATGAAGATTTCGATCCGGAACTCGATAAAGTTGCCGCCTACGGCATCGGCGCCTTGGTTGCGGGCAAGCTTGCCGCTAAAGCTGGGCTGTTTGCCACCGCCCTCATCCTGCTGAAGAAGTTTGGTATCTTTATCGTCATTGCCTTTGGAGCCCTATTCAAAAAGCTCTTCAAGCGTAAACCGACACAGCCGGAGGCCTAACGGCCAAGCGCAACGCCCCACCCTACCTGTGGTCCGCGTGTAGGCTGGGGCCCTGCCCCACCATTAAATCGCTTCCGGCGTCAGTGGGATAACCGATGACGCAGGATCATGGCTTAAATCGCCAAGCTCAACTCCGCATAGTCACCCAGTGATTTGGCGACATCGTTCAGGGAGGGAGGATCGGCCCTGTTGATGTCGTCGAAATAGCCGCGGCAGGTCATGCGCATCACGCCAGGCTGCTTGTCGGAGCCGAGCCAGAGGTGATAACCGTGTATCACCATCGGCTTGCCTCCGCTGTCCATATCGACCTTCATCAAGCCCGCCCGAGGCTGCTCTCTCTGCACAACCTGCTGCATCAAGCGCTGGACCTTGGTAACCAGAAAGCTGTCGGGCTCAATCTCTCTGGCAACATCCGCCAGTTTTCTCAGCTCCAGGCTGCAACTGGGCTCATAGCGATCGAAATCCGACTTTCGAAATACCTCTCCATGCTGAAGAAAGACCCGTACCTCACCGGCCGGTATGGTGATCGGCTTTTTCAACACCAGGGTACTGCCGACCGGGGGCAGATTGTAGGCATAGTCAGCGTCGTCATTCACCAGATACCGCTGACTGCAGGCGGCCAGTAGCAGTGCCGCAAACATGACAATAAATTGCTTCATTCCAAACCTCCTGATCCAAATGCTACATAGTTAAGCGATTGAATGGTGGGGCAGAGCCCCATCAGAAGGTGTTGGATAACATCCCAAACGCCCTTAACTAAGTAGCATTCCCTCCTGATCCGACTGTTTCCCTCGTGAACGCGATGATCGCGCAGGTATCTTCGCTCAGCGGCCGGCTGACATCCGGATTACATCACCCGGAAATAACAGGCAAGATCGGGCAGATCGATCTCCCTCGGTGTCAATCTGATGGTGTCGTTGAGGCCCGCCGGACCCTTGATACGCACTCTCGCCTCCATGCCGAGTGCGGGGATAAGTGCCGTCGCCCGTTCACCATCTTTTGCCACAACAACCGCGTCACCCTGCCAGTCCGGGTGATCCCTGAGGTAGATCAGCCGCCAGTGATTGTTGGACACTCTTTCCGTTTTACGGTTCGCCATACCACCCGCTTCTGATAGGGCAATGCGTTCAGAGACAGCATGGATATCGAGCGGCTCTGAGCCCGCCAGGTGGGCCCGCAGCTGCTGATGGGTCAACAGATCGGAGTAGCGCCGCAGGGGGCTGGTGGCGCGGGTGTAGTTGGCAAGACCGAGACCGGAATGGGGCTCAGGCTGGGTCTTGATCTGGGTCGGTTTGAAATACCGACGATAAGCATACATACCCGCCAGATCCTCGGGGGTCGTTGGCGCATCGGGCGGCGCCTGGGTGGCGAAGGGGATCGGGATCTCGTGGCGCTGGCAGTAGTTGGCCACCGCCTCACCCGCCATCAACATCAGATCGGTGACCATCTCCCGGCTGTTGAGCCGTGGCAGGGGGTGAATCTCCACCTCACCGTCGACCACCTTCAACTTCACCTCCGGCAGATTGATAGCGGCAGCGCCTGCCGCCATTCGGCGTGCACGATAGCGACGAGCCTTCTCCGCAAGTGCGGCAAACAGCGGCTCCTGCAAGCGCTCCTCCGCCGAAGCGTAGCTGATGCGCTCCACCGTCAACCAGCTGAGTTTGATCTCCACCTGATCCGGCATCGCCTCCTCATTGAGGATAAAACCGATCGAGAGCGCAGGTGAGCGCTGCTGCAGGCCCAGTCCGAGCTGATCGGTGATGGCCTGTGGCAGCATCGGCACCACACGGTCGGGCAGATAGAGATTGGCGCCCCGGTTGCGCGCCTCCAGATCCATGGCCGAATCGGGCGGCACCAGGGCGGCGACATCGGCCACGTGGACCCAGATCCGCTCCCCATCCAGGCTGACAGCATCGTCCGGGTCCTGGTTGTCCTCATCGTCGATAGCGAAGGCGGCCAGGCCGGTGAGGTCGAGACGCGACTCATCCGGCAGTGAGGGTACCGGGTGGCTCGGTGTCCGCATATCGATCCCGGCCCGCAGGGGATAGGGGTTTTCGTTGGCCTCCCAGTAGCCGGTCCGCACCAGCAGGCGGTGCGCGTTGACCGGCGTCTCCTGCACCCCCAGCGCTTGCAGAATCCGGCTGCCGCTACGCTTGTCCAACGCCAGTTGCTCCACCTCACCAAGCGTCTTGCGATCTTCCTCGATGATCTGTCCCGCTTCGACCCGCTGCATGAACGCATCCCAGGCCTGCGCCTCGGCCGCCTTTTGCTCGCGCTGGGCGATCTCCTCAGCCACCTTTTCAGCCGCTCGCGCACGGATGACACCGGGCTCGCCTTCAAAGTAGACCCCCTCCGCCACCAACTGCCAGGCAGCCCAAGCGCTGGCCGGGGTGTAGTCACCGAAAATCAGCTCACTGAATTCGCCTATCTCAGTCTCCCCGCCTTCCAGCAGTTCCCAGGTCTCGCGGACCTCTCCTTCCAGCGGCGTCAGTTGTTTCAGGCTCGATAGCGGGCCGGGATGCAGCAGTACCACATCCTTGTTGCGCACCCGTTTGGTCTTACCCCCTTCCAGTTCGAGGTCGATCTTGTCGCTCACCTCGGTCACTCGGGCGGGGCGAATCTTGTAGAGCACCAGGGCGCCCGTGGTCAGTTTACTCATCAGTCATTTCCGGAGGCTCTTGATTTCCAGGTCACAGGCAGGAGTTTCTCCCTCTGCGGGATCGGGTATGATACTCACTGTCTCTCGCCAAACCCAGGAGCCGTTTCCTGTTATGAATTCTGCCTGGACCGATTTTCTTCAAGCTCGTCCCGTTTCCGATCAGACGCTTGATAACGACTGCGCCCTCAACGACCTCTCCCATTTCGGTTTAATCCGGGTCGAGGGTGAGGACGCGGAGAAGTTTCTTCAAGGTCAGCTCACCAACGATATGCGACAGGTGACCGAAGACCATAGCAACCTGGCCGGCTGGTGCTCTCACAAGGGACGTATGCTGGCCAATTTTCGCTGTTTTCGGCGCAACGACGCCTACTTTCTCCAGACCCCGGTTGAAAACCTGGCGCTGGTCATCAAACGACTCGGCATGTATGTGCTGATGTCGAAGGTCACACTCTCGGACGCCTCGGATGAGCTGATGCGCATCGGTATCACCGGGAGTTGTGCCGAATCGCTGCTGGCTCCACTGTTTGACCAGCTGCCCGCAGACGCCAATGGGGTGGCTCATGGCGCGGAGCTGAGCCTGATCCGCCTGCCGGGGGAGAAACCCCGCTTCGAAATCTTCGGCCCGGCTGAGGCGTTGATTGCCTTTTGGCAGAGCGCTGAATCCCAGGCGATTCGCCGGGGAGATGACTTCTGGGCCTTACAGGATATCCGCGCCGGTCTACCCACCATCTATCAGTCGACCAGTGAGGCCTTCGTCCCCCAGATGACCAATATGCAGCTGGTGGACGGCGTCAGTTTCACCAAGGGCTGCTATACCGGCCAGGAGGTGGTGGCTCGCATGCAGTATCTGGGCAAGCTCAAGCGCCGTATGTATCTGGCCCACGTGGCGGGAGAGGCCGCGCCGAAACCGGGTGATGAGTTGTTTGCCAAGGGCAGCACCTCGGGCCAGGGCAGCGGCAAGGTCGTGGATGCGCAGGCTGCCGGCGACGGTTACGATCTGCTGGCCGTGATAGAGACCGCCAGCGCCGAGGCAGATGACGTCTGTCTCGGCGAAAACGGGCCGCCTCTGCAACTTCGGGATCTACCTTACCCTTTTACAGAATAGGGCCACTGGCAGGGATAGCGATTTAAGATTCGGCTTGGCCGAGCGATAAAGTGGCAATATCCGGACTTCTGATAACGACCTTCCGATAGCAACCCGGTCCCCCGATATGGCATGTTTGCGGGTGGCCGGCAGCGGAAGTCCATCTGACAACAAGGAACCTCACTCGCATGATCGACGAAAATGCCTTTCTCGAAACCCTCAATCAGGCTATCGACAGCAACCGCCTGACCTTGCCCACCCTGCCCGAGGTGGCGATCAAGGTTCGTGATGCGGTTGAAAAGGAGAACAGTACGGCAAAAGTGGTCTCTGACATCATCGTCACCGATGCCGCGCTCTCAGCCCGTCTGCTGCAGGTGGCCAACAGCCCGCTCTACCGGGGCCGGGTGCAGATCGACAGCGTGCAGATGGCAGTGACCCGGCTCGGCGTACGACTGGTGCGCAGCCTGGTGGTCAGTCTGATCATGCAGCAGATATTTCAAGCGACCAACGACCTGCTGGATAAGAAGTTCCGCCAGGTGTGGGAGGAGAGCGTGCAGATCGCCGCCCTCAGCCGGGTACTGGCTGGCGGTCTCGACCACCTGGACAAAGACCAGGCAATGCTTGGCGGTCTGATCCACAACATCGGCGCACTGCCGGTGCTGGCGATGGCGGAAAACCATGATGAATTGCTGAACGATGCTGACGAACTCGATCGTGTGATCGCGGCGTTGAGCCCTACGGTCGGCAGCCGCATTCTCAACATGTGGGACTTCCCCCCCTCCCTGATCAATGTCACCGAACACTTTCTCGATCTTGGCTACCAGAACGAGGGAGAGGCTGACTATGCCGATGTGGTGCAGGTAGCGCGCCTGGAGGCACTGGTTGGCAAAGCCGGCAGCGTAGCGATGACGGAGTGGGCCAATATCCCCTCCTTTCAGAGGGTCGGCGTGGAGACCGAGGTCAATATCGTGGAGGTCGAGGGAGTGGCCGACGATATACAGAATATCGAAGTCATGTTTCTCTCATGAGTCGAGACAGGAGCGCCAGAGAGTCTCATGATTGAGGTGGAGCATCTCAGCAAGAGCTATGGCGGCAATATATTGGCCGTCAGCGACATCAGTTTCCACATCCCCCGCGGCGTCTGCTTCGGTCTGCTGGGACCGAATGGCGCCGGCAAGACCACAACGGTAGAGATGCTGGAGGGGATCAAGACCCCCAGCTCCGGCACCATCCGCTACAAGGGGGAACCCATGGGGCGGCGCTTCCGCGAAGAGGCCGGCATTATGTTCCAGCACACCGCGTTGCAGGAGTATATCCGCGTCGACGAAGTGCTGAAGATGTTCCAGAACTTCTACACCAACCCGCGGCCGATCGAGGAGTTGGTGGAGATCTGCGTGCTGGAGGAGTTTCTCGACCGGGATACGCGCAAGCTCTCCGGCGGGCAGAAACAGCGTCTGCTGCTGGCCATTGCCCTGATCAACAACCCCGAGGTGGTCTTTCTCGACGAGCCGACAACCGGTCTCGACCCCCAGTCACGACGCAATCTGTGGGCACAGGTCAAGCAGATCAAGGCGGAGAACAAGACCCTGGTGCTGACCACCCACTACATGGAAGAGGCCTATGAGCTCTGCGATGAGATCATCATCATCGACCGGGGCGAAATCATCGCCCAGGGCAATCCGAAGAGCCTGCTCGCCGACCACTTCGACAATTCGGTCATCACACTGCCGCAATCGGCTCTGCCGGAAAATTTCGAGCCTGACGAGGCCGCCACTCTCCACCTCCAGGATGGGCAGATGGAGATCCTCACCCGAGACATCGACACCACCATCCGCCATCTGCTGGAACAGCAGATCTCTCTGCAGCAGCTGCAGGTCCGCTCCCCCACGCTGGAGGATCTGTTTCTCGAGCTGACCGGACACCAGTTAAGGTCGTAATCAACCGCCTATGTTGATGTCAGCGAATAGCCTCCCCCATCCGGCATTTCTTGCATGATTGGGTTATATTGCTGACCATCTGAAGCCTACCGAACCTGAACATGTCACTACGCCGTTTCCTCGCCGCCCTGCAAGCCCGCAACCTTGAGTTCCTGCGCGACCGAACCGCTCTGGGCTGGAATTTCATCATGCCGGTACTGATCGTCATGGGCTTTGCCTTCATGTTCTCCACCGGCCATGAGGAGCTCTACAAGGTAGCTCTCTACGGTGAGGTGCCTGCAAACTCAAAACTACAGGCCTTTCAGGAGACGCGCTATCTGGAGTTCATACCCGTCGATGAGCTTCAGCAAGCCATCGACAAGGTCGACCGCCATCAATTTGATCTCCTCCTCGATCCGGCGGGAAATCGCTACTGGGTCAACAGCACCTCGCCCAAGGGCTATTTGCTGGAGCAGATACTGCGGCCCTATCACCTCACGCGAGAGGCAGTGAGTGGGCGCGAAATCCGCTACGTCGATTGGCTGGTTCCCGGCATACTCGGCATGAACATCATGTTCAGCGCCCTCTTCGGCGTCGGCTACGTCATCGTCCGTTATCGCAAAAACGGCGTGCTCAAACGCCTGCGCGCGACCCCATTGAGCGCTTTCGAGTTTCTCTCCGCACAGATCGTCTCCCGCATACTGATGATGGTCACCGTGACCTGCATGGTCTATGCCGGCACCAACCTGGTGGTCGATTTCCGCATGGCCGGCTCCTACTGGCTATTGTTACTGATACTCATACTGGGGGCGTTGAGCATGATCAGCGTCGGACTGCTGATTGCTGCACGCATCACCAGCGAGGAGGCCGCCAACGGCCTGCTCAACCTGCTCAGCTGGCCCATGATGCTGCTCTCAGGTGTCTGGTTCTCGCTTGAAGGCTCTCATCCCATCGTGCAGAAACTCGCCCTCGCCTTTCCCCTCACACACATGATCAGTGCCGCCAGAGCGGTGATGATCGAGGGCGCCGGGCTGGCTGACGTCGGCGGGGATTTGATCGTGCTATTGATCTTTTCAGTCGTATTCGTAACTATCGGTTCGAAAACCTTTCGCTGGGAATAACTGCCGGTCAGTCAAATGACGGAACAAGACGACGACTTCATGCAACAGGCCCTGGCTATGGCGCAACAGGGGGTCGAGCTGGGTCACGGCGGGCCGTTCGGTGCGGTTGTCGTGGTTGAGGGCCGGATCATCGGCCGCGGCTGGAACCAGGTCGTCCACCTGAACGATCCCACGGCGCACGCTGAGATGCTGGCCATACGCAACGCCTGCGAGCACAGCGGTAATTTCCACCTTCATGAGGCCACCCTCTACACCACCTGCGAACCCTGTCCCATGTGCATGAGCGCCGCCTACTGGGCCAGAATCGACAAGCTCGTCTACGGCGCAACCGCCAAGGACGCGGCCGCCATCGGCTTCGTTGACGACTGGATACTGGAAGAATTGCGCAAACCCCAAGGAAGCCGGAGAATGAGAACATCACAGCGATTACGCAAAGAGTGCCGTGACCTTTTCGCACGCTGGCAACAGAGTGAGAAACGCATCGATTACTGAGATTTACAGGCGTTGGCCGTAGGCAAAACGCCACTTCTGCTGACGACTGTTTCCGTGATCGTTAGGATATGGAGAGCAAGACTGGCATGTGGCTGAAGATCAACGAGACAGAACACCAAATCACCTCTGCCCCGGATACACCGCTGCTATGGGTATTGCGAGACGACCTCGAACTCACCGGCACCAAATACAGCTGTGGCATTGGCATCTGCGGCAGCTGCACCGTCTTGGTGGACGGCAAGCCCGTGCGATCCTGCGTCACGCCGGTCTCCAGCGTCGAGGGTAAAGCGATCACTACCATCGAAGGCATATCTACGGACAACAGCCATCCGCTTCAACAAGCCTGGGAAGCCCAGCAGGTTCCCCAGTGCGGCTACTGCCAGTCGGGTCAGATTCTCACGGCCATCGCGCTGCTGAACAGCAACAGCTCGCCAACCGATGAGGAGATCAAGCAGGCCATGTCGTCAGTCCTCTGTCGCTGCGGCACTTACCCGCGCATACAACAGGCGATCAAGCAGGCCGCTGACAGACTGCGCGAGCAGGGGAACAGCCGCACATGAATGCCTTCCGGCCCGACAGAAGAAGATTTCTCAAACTCAGCGCCGGCGCGGCGGGCGCCAGTCTGGTCCTCGGCGTCAACTGGAGTTGCAGCCGGGAGGAGCCCGCTGGGACTGACATTGAGGGGGATAGCTTCGCTCCCAATGCCTGGTTACGCATCGACAGCAGCGGTGAGGTAACCGTCTTCGTGGCCGAATCGGAGATGGGCCAGGGTCCTTACACCGCCCTTCCCATGTTGGTTGCGGAGGAGTTGGATGTCGACTGGTCGCGGATCAGCATCGAGCACGCTCCGCTCGACCCCGTTTACGGCTTACAGTTGACCGGCGGCAGCCGCAGCATCCGGAAAGGCTGGAAGAGACTGCGCGAAGCCGGCGCCGTGGCCAGAAAGATGCTGCTGCAGGCCGCTGCCCACCAGTGGCATGTCCCCGTAGAGGAGTGCAGGGCCTTGCAAGGCAAGGTGACACATGGTCGCACAGGAGAGGTACTCGAATATGGCGCGCTGAGCGCAAGCGCCGCCTTGCTGCCGATCCCCGAAACTGCGCATCTGAAGAGCCCGGCTGAGTTCAGGATCATCGGCACACCCATACCGAGACTGGATTGCGCCGACAAGATCAACGGCAAGGCCAGGTTCGGTATCGACACCAAGCTGCCCGGTATGGTCTACGCCACCATCACCCACGCTCCGGTATTCGGCGAAAAGCTGAAAAACTTACACACTGAGGCGGCACTGAAAATCGACGGTGTACTGGATGTCTTCACCATCGATGAAGGGGTGGTGGTAGTCGCCAGGAATACCTGGAGCGCATTCAAAGGCAAAGCCGCCTTGCAGATCGAATGGGAAACCGGCCCCAACCGCTCTCTATCGAATGCTTCCATCATCGAGGATCTGAAATCGCGTCCCGACGATCAGGCGAAATTGATCGAACGCCAAGGCGACCCGGAAGCGCTGCTCGGTAGCGATGCTTTAGCCTCAACCTATACCCTGCCGTTCCAGGCGCATGCAGCGATGGAACCCATGAACTGCACTGCCAGCTACGAGGCGGGCAGACTGCGCATCTGGGCGCCGACCCAATCACCAAGCGAAGCCTTCGACACTGCCCGAGCGGTGACCCAGTCGAAACTCACGCGCGCGCTTGGCCGAATCGAAGAGAAACTGCTCGGTGAGCGGGATGATTCCATCGAGATCAACACCACGCTGCTTGGCGGTGGCTTCGGCAGACGTCTGAAGCAGGATTATGTCGCCGAGGCGGCACAGATCGCACAGCGGATCGAGCGCCCGGTGCAGTTGGTCTGGACACGCGAAGAAGATTTACAGCACGATTTTTATCACCCTCTCAGTCTGCATGAGATGCGCGGAAAACTGGACGACAAGGGGATGCCGACTGCCTGGCATCACACCATCAAGGGCCCCAATGTCAAACCGGAAGGAGCCGCCAAACTGCCCTACGCCATCCCCCATATTCGAGTCGATCTTCTCAATATCGGGAAAATTCTCCCTGTCGGATCCTGGCGTTCGGTGCAACACCACTACAATGTCTTTGCGGTGGAACATTTCTTCGATGAGCTCGCCCGTGCCGGGCAGCATGACCCATTGGAACTGCGCCTGCGCTTGATGTCCAATACACCGCGTCTGAGCAAAACGCTGGAGATGGCTGCCGAGCTCTCCGGCTGGTCCTATTCATCGGGTCTGTTCGGTGCCGCATCCCATATGGGTTTCGGCAGCTATGTCAGCGAAATCGTGCGTCTCGAGGAGTCGGGCGGCAAACTGAGGATCGCCAGTATCACCTGCGTGGTGGACTGCGGCATCGTGGTCAATCCCGATATCACCAAGGCGCAGATAGAAGGGTCGGTGATCTTCGGCATGTCTGCCGCTTTAAAATCCGCCATCCAGTTCGATGGTGGCAGAGTCAAGCAGCACAACTACCATGACTATCCCATTCTCAACATGGCAGAGACGCCCGAAATCCATGTGCATTTGATCGAAAGCCAGGAAAACCCAGGCGGTATCGGTGAGCCCGGCGTCCCTCCCGTGGCCCCGGCCATTGCCAATGCCCTGCTTTCGTCCCGAGGAGAATCAACACAGGAATTACCAATACCCTACGACAGACGAGGCTTTAGAATTGCTTGATCCTGTCGCTAAATCCTACATTCATACCTATGCGCCATGGCATTGCGCACCGGTCAACGACGAGTAATCAGGCATGTGCGGTATTGCAGGAATTTTCAATATTGGCGGGAACGAGACACCAACTCGGGCCGAATTGAAAAGAATGATAGAAGCGCTCCATCACAGGGGCCCGGATGGCTATGGTTTTTATAGCGACGAAAAAGTCGGTCTCGCCCACGCCAGGCTCAGTATCATCGACATCGCCGGCGGTGATCAGCCAATCAGGAACGAGGACGGCACAATCCAGTTGGTATTCAATGGCGAGATCTTCAACTATCTGGAATTGCGCAAAACACTGACAAACCAGGGCCATCGCTTCTATACGCACTCCGATACCGAGGTCATCGTTCATCTCTACGAAGAGTACGGCCTGGATTTCCTGCAGCACCTCAATGGGCAATTTGCCATTGCGCTCTGGGATACCCGCCTGCAGAGACTTGTGCTGGCCAGAGACAGAGTCGGCATTCGCCCCTTGTTCTATGTCGAGAACGGGAAACGGCTCTATTTCGCCTCGGAAGTCAAATCCATCTTCACACAACCGTCGATACCGCGCCGTATCGATCCACAGGCACTGCAGGAGATATTCACCTTCTGGTCACCCTTAGCTCCCAACAGCCTGTTCAAAGATATCAAAAGCCTGCCTCCCGGCCACATCATGGTGATCGATAAAAATGGCCAGCAGATAAAGCCGTATTGGGATTGGGCTTTTCCCAACGAAGCGATAGACACGCAAAAATCCGCAGATGATTGGGCAGAAGAGCTTAGAGAGCTCATGATTGATTCCGTACGTCTGCAGCTACGTGCGGATGTGCCGGTCGGCGCCTACCTGAGCGGGGGCCTCGACTCCTCTGTCATCACTTCTCTGATCAAAAATTTCACCGAGACGCCCTTGAGAACCTTCTCGATTGGATTCGAAGACAAAGAATTCGATGAAAGTCGCTATCAGGATGAACTGGTGAAGTTTCTGGAGACTGATCATACCCACGTATTCTGCAGCCGTTCTGATATCGGCAATGCCTTCCCTGATGTGATTCGACATACAGAAACCGCCATCCTGAGAACAGCACCGACCCCGTTGATGCTACTGTCCAAAGCGGTGAAGCAGGCTGGTTACAAAGTCGTCCTGACCGGCGAAGGCGCCGATGAGGTGTTTGGCGGCTATGATATTTTCAAAGAGGCGAAGGTCAGGCGATTCTGGAGTCACGCACAAGACTCAGATTGGCGTCCACTGATCCTCAAGCGGCTATATCCCTACCTTAAGCATTCGCCGACAAAGAGTGGATCCTTCACGCAACAATTCTTTCAACAAGGCCTTGAAGAGAGCGATAAACCCTATTTTTCACATATCCCACGCTGGGCGACCACCCGTCGCTCGCTTCAGTTTCTTTCAAAAGAGATGCTTGCCTCGATCGACCACAAGGTGACGATGGAAGACGCATACCGGATCCTTCCAGAGGATATCGCATCCTGGAAGCCACTGAACCGAGACCAGTACGTAGAAGCCAAAACACTGCTTTCCGGCTATTTGCTATGCTCACAGGGTGACCGCGTCGCCATGGCCAACTCCATAGAGGGAAGATTCCCCTTTCTGGATCATCGCGTCATTGAGTTTGCCGCGCGCATGCCGAGTCGCTATAAGATCATGGGCCTTAACGAAAAATATATCCTGAAACGCTCGATGAAAGGGTTCATACCGGACAGCATCAATCAACGCAGCAAGCAACCCTATCGGGCCCCGGACAGCCAATCGTTTTTCACGGAGGGCAAACCTCTCGATTTTGTCGATGATCTGTTCAGTGAAAGCAGACTGAAGAGCGCGGGTTATTTCAACCCGAAGATGGCATCCCTATTAATGAATAAGTGTAGAAAGGGTAAAGTATTCGGCTTTGCCGACAATATGGCTTTTATCGGTATACTCTCCTGCATGCTGGTCGACGAGATATTTATTGCAAGCTGACCCCTTACATCCACTTAGAGACGAATCATGATAAAAATGCAATATTCACGCGGGTATACGCATCACGCAATCATATAGTTATGCCCGATGAGTAGCACATGATAACAATACCCCCCCTAAAATCAGTCAATAGTTAATTCCAGCAAGGTGAGCCCTTATGTCCGTGGAAAGTAAAATCAGAAGCTTCATACTCGATAATTTTATATTTTCTGATGACGATGATGCACTCAAGAACGAGGATTCATTTCTCGATAATGGTATTCTCGACTCGACAGGCATATTGGAAGTCATATTTTTTCTCGATGAAGAATTCAGTATCAAGGTGAATGACGACGAGTTGATTCCAGAGAATCTTGATTCCGTCGATAGACTCGCCGCATTCATCAAGCGAAAAACGCAATAGCCAAATCTCTAATATGTCTATTGTATTGTTTACCATCAGTCTATTCTCTGACTTATGGATATCATGTGCCGCAATGATCCATTGCATGAACAGTTGACCCGGGAGACTCCCTGTGAACAAGTTATCCGATGAATACAACAAGGAAGTGATCGAATTTGATCGCGAGCAGGAAGTTTCACACATCTGCAAACAGATGAGAATGGCGCTACAGACCGATCTCCACCGTCGAGGCGTGGTCGTCGCCGTCTCCGGTGGAATAGACAGTTCTGTCTGCGCCGCGCTTGCGGTCAAGGCTTTCGGACCCAAGAAAACTTTTCTGATTCAGCTGCCTGAGCGCGACTCGGCCAACATCTCACAATCTCGTAGCGGAGAACTGATTTCCCACCTCGGCGCTGAACATATATCTCAGGATATTGCCCCCGTCCTCGATGCCATTGGCTGCTATAAATCGAGAGATGATGCCATCCGTACAGTTTTCAGCGATTACACATCGGACTGGAAATGCAAAATAGCCATTCGTGGTGGATTATCCGGAAAAATCAACCACTTTTCTCTGATCGTGGAGAACCCTGCTGGCGAAACATTTGAGCAACGGCTTGATATCAAAGCCTATCTACAGATCATTGCTGCGACAAGCTACAAACAGAGAGTCAGGAAGACCATTGAGTACTTTCACGCTGATCGCTTGAATTATGCTGTGATAGGCACGCCAAATCGCCTGGAGTACGACCAGGGCTTTTTTGTCAAAAACGGCGATGGGTCAGCAGACATGAAACCGATCGCTCATCTATACAAAACTCAGGTCTATGCATTGGCAAGACATTTTGACCTGCCTGAGAATATCTGCAACGCACAACCGTCAACTGACACATACAGTCTGGAGCAGGGACAGGACGAATTCTATTTTGCCCTCCCCTATGAGCAAATGGATAAAGCACTGTGGGCATACAACCGCAATGCCAATCAACATGATCTTGCGGAGTTTCTTGGCATAACTGAAGAGCAGGCTGGCTTCATATTAGAGGATATCGCAAAGAAAAGACGAACCACCCAATACCTGCACCGAAAGCCCGTCCTGATGAAGGAGATCGACTTATCCGTCTGATATTTTCTTCAGAAACGTATACACCAAGCCCCTGATTCGCTAACAGCCTATGCACTGAAAAACATGACAATTAAAGTCCCTAGATTACTGACTGACGGGCTCTTGAACTCTTTTCATCGCTCGCCATCAAAGAATGCTGCCATTATTGAGGGTACGCCTTACACCTATTCCGAACTGCATGACGGCTCTCGCGATCTCTCATACAACTTGCTCTCGAAAGGGCTGAAGAAGGGTGACCGGGTGGCAATATACATGGATAACACCTGGCACTGTATTGTGTCGATTTACGGTATCCTGAGGGCTGGCGGTGCCTTTTTGCTCATCAACCCACAGACGAAATATGAGAAACTCGATTTTATTTTACGTGACAGTGGAGCCTCGATTTTACTGAGCGATTCTCATCTTTCCATCGCCTTGAACAAACTCGTAAAGGCGCCTCCGTCCACACTTGAATTCTTGATCTATTCCGGCGATCGACAACTTGAAAACACCTCTCCGGAACAGTTGGATGTTCAGCGCTTCAGTGAGATTGACAGCGTAGACTCATCGGCACCTGACTCAGCGAATATTATTGCATCGGATCTTGCCGCGCTGATCTATACCTCTGGCAGTACAGGCGAACCGAAAGGCGTTATGCATACACACCTTTCAATGGTATTTGCTTTGACCAGCATTATCGAATATTTACGCCTTGATGAGAGCGATCGCATCTTAAATGTCCTTCCGCTTTCGTTCGATTATGGCCTGTATCAGCTGCTAATGTCAGTTTGGCTTGGCGCAACACTTGTGCTTGAAAGATCGTTCACCTACCCCGCTCGCATTTTACAGAGACTTGTCGAGAATGAAGTGACCGTTTTCCCCGGCGTACCTACCATCTTCTCCATGCTCATTGCACAATACAAGAACAAACCGTTCAGCCTTGATTCAATCGGCAAGATCACGAATACGGCAGCCGCCCTTTCAAGCAGCATGATCACCCCACTTAAGGCGATTTTTCCCAACGCGCTAATATTTAAAATGTATGGTCTAACCGAATGTAAGCGCACTTGCTATCTTGAACCTGAACTGATCGATACGCATGGCGACTCTGTCGGCAAGGCAATCCCAGGAACTGAAGTTTTTCTGATGTCACCAGAAGGTCAGCGGCTTGGCCCGGGAGACACAGGAATCTTACATGTCCGCGGCCCACATCTCATGCTTGGTTACTGGAACCGGCCAGAGCAAAGCGCTGAAATGCTCATCCCTGGAGCACTACCCAATGAGCGTTACCTTTGCACTCATGACTGGTTTCGAATGGATAGAAACGGCTTCCTCTATTTTGTCGGCCGCAACGACGACATCATCAAATCAAGGGGAGAGAAAGTCAGCCCCATTGAAGTCGAAAATGCTCTTTTGAGCCTGGACGGCATTTCAGAGGCCGCCGTTATCGGCGTACCTGACGAATTGCTTGGCCAGGCCATCAAAGCCTTCATCACCCTAGCGCCCAACAGCGACTTAAACGACAAAATTATCAGGAAATTTTGTATGTCACGCCTTGAAAACTTCATGGTGCCTAAATATATAGAATTCATTCAAACCATGCCGAAATCCGCCAACGGCAAAATCGACAAAAAAGCGCTACCCTCAACTGTGAGTGAATAAATGCACTATCCAGCCGGATTCGAAACCTACTTAAAGCAGATATCTGCCGACTTCATTCCTATGGCAGACAAACCGGAAGAGTCACCAGAGTCGGTCTTACGCGCCTTGTGGCTATTGGCAACAGGGCAGCAATACTCTGCCGAATCAGCTATGGCTATTGACATTCGATCTCTGGACAACCAGGAAACCAGTGATTTAAAACAATATTTGGACCGATGGCTTGCCGGAGAACCACTCGGGCACATAACAAACCGGCAATGCTTCTGCGAACACGAATTCATCGTAGCCGGTCAAGCGCTCATTCCCAGAAAAGAGACTGAGTTACTCGCCTACAAAACAATCGACATCATCAGGCAGTTACCGGACACCACTCCCACCATCATTGACATCTGCACCGGATGCGGAAACTTACCAATCATTTTTAAACATCACTACCCGGCGTCCAATATTTATGCAGCCGATCTTTCAGCCGACGCTATAGAGTTAGCTCAAAAGAATTGCGATTTTCATAATTTTACCGGACAGATACATTTTGCGACGGGCGATCTGCTGACACCATTTGATTCTCTCGATCTAAAAGGCAATGTCGACATTGTCACTTGCAATCCCCCCTACATCTCAAGCAAAAAAGTCTCGGCCATGGCGCAAGCCATATCCGAACATGAACCAGCAATGGCATTCGACGGGGGACCATTCGGAATCACGATACTCCAACGCACCATTAATGATTCCGCCGAGTATTTGAAACCTGGCGGTTGGCTTCTGTTTGAAGTTGGCGTAGGACAAGGAAAACCATTGCAAAAAATGGTCGACCGCTCAGGTTTTTATTCGAGAATAGAGACCGGCCTCGATGCAAGTGAACAAGTTCGCGTAATCGCCGCCCAAAGATCAACAGAGTGACGATGAAACAGCCAATACCATCAAGCGAAAGCAGCACAGCAATCGACTCGTACTCGCTGCATACCGTAAAAAAGACAACCTGCTCTAAGCCAAATGGAATGGCGTCTAACTATGAACGCTATATACCTCATAATCAAATGGCCATACATCTCTGGCGTGATTCATAGAGATCAAATAGCTTAACTCTGGAAAACCCGCGCACCGACACATTATGAGTTATAAAATCGTCCTGACAGATTGCTACGCAGATAAAGATTCCATCATCCAATTCTGGAATGCGAACAATAATAAGAAGCTGGATGAGAAATATGCGTGGTTTTACGAGTCCAATCCCGATGGCGCCGCAAAAGTATGGCTTGTCAAACATGAGGAAAGCAACCAAACCGTAGGCATGGGCTCACTCTTCCCCAGACGATTTCAATTCGGTAATCAAATAGTCAACGCGGCCGTGCATGGTGATTTTTTCATTCACATCAACCACCGTTCATTTGGTCCGGCCCTTATGCTGATTCGCTCAATTGCCAGGTCTATCGCTGATTTCGACTACGAATTCATCTACGGATTCCCAAACCTAAAAGCCGAGCCAATTGTCAAATATGCCGGCTACACACGACTGGGACAAATAAGAAAATATACACGACTATTCAAAGTAGACCGCCTCCTACATGAGAAACTATCGATTCCATCCTTGGTATCGAAAATACTTGGACCGATTTCCAATCAGTTTTTACGATTACTCTACCCTGACAGCTGGAACTATAATTTTGGTCGCTATCACACCAAAGTATCTCGCCGCCTTGACTCCGACATCGATACACTGCTGGATGCTTACCGCCACACCTGCTACACCACCTTCAAATCCCAGGAATATCTCAACTGGAAATACACGGACGACCCGGATGAGGAAAATTTCTTCTTCACAATACATGACAAATACGGACAGATCGCAGGCTGCATCGTCTATAGTCACAGCGAACAAAACACAATTGCAATACGAGAAATTCTACATCCACCCAACCACCGAAAACTCTACGACCTGCTAGCTCTTTTCTTCAAATACGCTGCCGCTCAAAATACCGAGTACGCATATGTTGAGATCTACGAGAACAGTTACATACTCAGCCAACACAACAACCTTGACCTTTTCAACACCAGTGAAGGCCAGAGCATCTATTACCTGATAAATCCTCAGCTCGAACAAAAGGAAAGGTTACGAAAACTCATCAATTCACCCAGATTAAATCTTTACAAAACAGACCAAGACACATAAACAAGAGTGTTTAGAGCGCTTTTCCAGCATACAACTTACAATCCTAGTGCCACCGGAATAGAGCTGGACCCATACACGGAAAACCCGCACAATAACGACCAAATCATAAACAACCACATATTCCTATCTCCGCTGCCCAGACACGCATGCAAAGCACTCGTCTTCCAGACACTACTACCCGTTTTATTATTTTAATCAGCTTTATGACCTCTTTCCTTCGATTGACTTTAGCGAAATCATAATGAAGACCCTCATCATTAAAGATTGGCGTGAACTCGATAAAATCAAGGAGGAATGGAATACACTTCTCACTGAAAGTCATGCAAACTCCATATTCCTCACCTGGGAGTGGATTCAATCCTGGCGTGCTGTCGTTGGCGACGAAGTCAACCTTTTCATTATCACTGTACGGGATTCCGACAACCGACTGGTCGGCATCGCCCCTTTCTATCAATACCACCTGAAACTTCTGAATCTTTTCAACTTCAAGGCACTCCGAATACTCGCTGACCATGCCACCTCCTCAGAATTCCCTGACTGGATTGTGAGTCCCGATTGCGAGAATGAAGCACTTTTCGCCATCACAGGCGCGCTACAGAATGCCAAGGATGACTGGGATCTTATCTGGATGCCCCGCGTTTCCGGCTGGAGTCATGCATTCGAGCGCATTACCACCGCAACGAAAAACGCCGGCATGCTAGTACA
>JARRNY010000001.1:11824-69431 GCA_037384445.1 Candidatus Thiodiazotropha sp. | reverse complement strand
TTCCCGAGTGAAACAATCGGCTTATGAAGGCGCAAAAAAACACCCCTGTCTTGGACAGGGGCACAGCGAAAGATGTTGCAATCCGTCGATTCTTCTATCAGGTCACTTTCAATTGCAGCATCTCATCCCCATCTTCATCTGAGAGGTGTACGGCACAAGCGATGCAAGGATCGAAACTGTGTATCGTACGTAGGATCTCCACCGGCTGATTGACATCCGCCAACTGGTGGTTGTCCTGCAGCGCAGCCTCATAGGCTCCCTCCTGACCACCGCTGTCACGCGGCCCGGCATTCCAGGTGCTCGGCACCACAGCCTGGTAGTTGGCGATCTTGCCGTCCTCGATGACGATCCAGTGGCCGAGAGCACCGCGGGGCGCTTCCATGAAACCCACCCCCTGACATTTATTGGGCCAGGAAGACGGCTCCCACAGCGTCTCGTTAAAAGTTCGCGTATCGCCAGCTTTGATGTTGGCGATCAGCTGGTCGTACCAACCCTGCATGGCGTCGGCGAGAATCTTTGTCTCCAGGGTACGGGCAGCGGTCCGGCCCAGGGTCGAGAAGAGCGCCCGGGTCGGCAGATCCAGTTTGCTCAGCGTCATGTTGACCAGCTCCTTGGTCTGATCGTGTCCACTGGCATAGAGCATCAGTACGCGGGCCAGCGGGCCCACCTCGACCGCCTTGTCCTTCCAACGCGGCGCCTTCAGCCAGGAGTAGGACTCATCCACATTGAGATGATCGAAGGGTGGCTCCGGTCCCGTGTAGTTGAGCTGGGTCTCACCCTCGTAGGGATGCAATCCCTGCTCTTTGCCCACGCTGTAGTCATACCAGGAGTGAGCGATCTGCTCCTTGATTTCGTCTGAATTATTCAGGTCCAGCGGATGGATGGTCGAGAGATCCCGGTTCAGAATCACACCCTGCGGGAAGAAGAAGCTGTCGGGGTCATCCATCGATGTCATCGGCAGATCCCCATAGCAGAGGAAGTTGCCCAAGCCTTCGCCACGCTCGCCCCAAGTCCTGCACCTGGGAGAGCTTCTTGCTGTTGATGGCGGAATCGGAGTTGAGATCGATCGGGCAAGCCACGCCACCGACCAGGAAGTTGGGATGGGGGTTCTTGCCACCGAAGATGGTGTGCAACTTGGCCACGTCTCGTTGCCAGGAGAGGGCTTCCAAATAGTGAGCCACAGCCATCAGGTTCGCTTCCGGCGGCAGTTTATAGACCGAACTACCCCAGTAAGCTTTGGCGAAAATACCCAGCTGTCCCGCATCGACAAAACCTTTGAGTTTTTTCTTCATCTCAGAGAAATAGCCGGGTGAGGACTTTGGCCAGCCGCTGATCGATTGCGCCAGTTGAGCGGTGGCGGCCGGATCGGCAGAGAGCGCAGAGACCACATCGACCCAATCCAGTGCATGCAGATGATAGAAGTGCATCACGTGGTCATGGATGTACTGGGCGCCAATCATCAGATTGCGAATCAACTGGGCATTGTGTGGAATCTGATAATTCAGCGCATCCTCGACCGAGCGCACAGAGGCGATGCCGTGAACCAGGGTGCAGACACCACAGATACGCTGCGCGAAAGCCCAGGCGTCTCTCGGATCACGCCCCTTGAGAATGATCTCAATGCCGCGAACCATGGTTCCCGAAGAATAAGCACTGGCGATTCGATCGCCCTCCATCTGGGCTTCAATACGCAGATGGCCTTCGATTCTAGTAATCGGATCAACGACGATTCTTTCACTCATTTTTTCTCGTCTCCTAATCGGTACGAATCAACCGTACTACTCTTTGTCCTCAACCAGATGCTCAGCGATCATCTCAGTGAGGCCGACCACGGGAATCTCCAGCTTGTACTCTTCGAGCCCCTCTTCCATGACCAGGCGGCAGTTGGCGCAGGCGGTCACCAGCGTTTCCACATTGAGATCGTCCAACTGAGAGGTTTTACGTTTGAATACTTTTAGACGCAGCTCCTCGGCCCGCTCGATGGCGCTGACACCACCGCCGCCACCGCAGCACCAGTTCATTTCGCGATGATCCTGCATTTCGACGAAGTTGCTGGCGACCATATTGAGCAGATTGCGCGGCGACTCCAGCACACCACCCTTGCGTACGATCTGACAGGGATCGTGGAAGGTCATGCGGTCCTCTTCCTTGCCCTCGGTCTTGATGCGGCCAGTGGCGCGCAGTTCGTCCAGCAGTTCCAGAATATGCACCACCTTGAAGTTGTAGGGCCGACCGATCAGGTTGGGGCCCTCCCATCGGATCGCCGTATAGGCATGCCCGCACTCGGGGCTGATCACATACTTCACTTTCAGCTTTTCGGCCGCGTTCACGACCCGGCTGACCAGCTCGCGGGCAATATCGGAGGAGCCGATCTGGATACCTGAATTGGTCGCCTCGAAGGCCTCCGAGCTGATGGTCCAGCTGACACCTGCCTGTTTAAAAATACGCGCCAGTGCCTCCATGTACTCTGGGAAGTTCATGATCTCCATGGAGGAGAGCAAGGCCATATAGTCGACCCCTTCCACATCGACCGGAATCTGCAGCCCGGTATCGGCCTCCACATGTTTGATCTGCGCCTGCAGCGCAGGATACTTGACCCCCATCGGGCTGCCGATGGTAACGGCGCGGCGACTGGCGTTCTTGATGCCGTCCGGTGCATAGCCGGCGGCCACGAAACCTTCACGGGCACGCCGGATCATGTAGCTGATGTCGTTGCCCACCGGGCAGACCATGGAGCAGCGTCCGCAGAGGGTGCAGCCGTCGTAGATCAGTTCTTCCCACTCGGCCAGCAACTCATCGGTGACCGGTTGAGTCAGACCCAGCATGGATTTGATCTTGCCGAAAAGGGTGTATTCCTGTTCCCACACCCGGCGAAAAGGCTCCAATTTGTTGATCGGTGTGTACTTCGGATCACCCGTCTCGGTATAGAAGAGACAGGCCTCGGCACACATGCCGCAGTTGACACAACTGGAGAAGAAGGACGCGACAGGTGCGTTCATCTGTTCACGGAAAGCATTCATGCCCCTTTCAAGAGTTGCTCCACTCATGATTGAACTCCTCTGCGACCCGCCATGGCACCGTTGTACCAGCGCGCAAAAACGAAGGTAAAGGCGTGCATCAGCTTGGTGAACGGGAACACCACCAGCAACACCTCGACGCTCAGGATATGCAGCCCCAGCACCAGCGGATAGGGGTTGATCATGCGGTGGAAGGCCAGATAACCGGTCAGCATCGGCAGGAAGGTGACCAGCCAGGTGAGGTAGTCCTCAGGCCCGCTCAGGAATCGCTTCACCGGATGATTCAGACGACTGAACAGCATCGCCAGCAGCGTAACGAGCGTCACGGCTGAAACCGCATCGATCAGATTGCTTGGCAAGCCGGGCCATTTGATACCAATGGTGCTGTTGAACAACTCGATGTGCGGCACGAAGAGAAACAGGCAGACCAGAAAGCCGATATGCCAGATGTAGCCGCCTGCCACGGTAAAGGGCGAGCGCTTCATCGAGCCGCTTTCCGGCAGTGTGCGGGTGAAGAGCGTGCGGATGCCGGGCCCCATCTCAGTGCCTCTCGCTTCCGCCAGATCGGCCTTGCGCCCGAGCACCAGCACCTCGAGCAGTCGAATGATCACGCCGATAACAAAGATGACCAGAGCGATATCAAAGCCCGGCCCCCTGACCCAGAGAAGAAAGTCTGTTGGAGTGCTCATGATGTTTTATCCAAATCGTCGATGGTCACTTTTTCATGTTTTGCCGCAGCGTTTGCACGCTTGCTGCGACCCAATGCACCAGCGGCAGCACCCAGCGCAACACCGGCAGCTGCAACGGCGCCGAGATTACGGGTGATATCGCTGTCCGGTATCGACAGAGCGTTATAGAACCCGCCGCCATCCCAGAAATCGGGCTCGGAGCAACCCAGGCAACCGTGTCCCGACTCGACCGGCCAGCTGGTGCCCTGGTTCCAGCGGGTGGTGGCGCAGGCGTTGTAGGTCATCGGTCCCTTGCAGCCCAGGCGGTAGAGACACCAGCCTTTGCGCGCACCCTCGTCGTCAAAGGTTTCGGCAAACAGCCCTTTGTCATAGAAGGGCCGGCGGTAGCAACGGTCGTGAATACTCTGACCGAAGAAGACCATTGGGCGTCCCAGGGCATCCAGCTCCGGCAAGGCGCCGAAGGTGAGAAAATGGGCCAGGACGCCGGTAATGACGGTGGGAATCGGTGGGCAGCCGGAGACATTCACCACCGGCTTGTCCTTGATGATGTCCGACACCGACACCGCACCAGTGGGATTCGGCTTGGCGTTGGGAAGGCCGCCAAAGGCAGCACAAGTACCGACAGCGATGATGGCGGCGGCACCTTTGGCCGTCTCTTCCAGCATCTGCAGATTGCTGACACCGGCGATGGTGGAGAACCCAGGATTGGCCAATGGGATGGAGCCGTCAACCACCACCAGGTAGTTGCCCTCGTTCTCATGCATGGCCGCTTCGCGCGCCGCCTCAGCCGCTTCGCCGGCTGCCGCCTGCAGGGTATGGTGATAATCGAGCGAGATGTGATCGAAAATCAGATTCTCGACCGTTGGCGAGTGGCTGCGTGTGAGTGACTCGGTACACCCGGTGCATTCCTGGAAGGAGAGCCAGATCACCGAAGGCCGTTTCGCTTTCTCAAGTGCTGCGGCGACCGCTGGTACCATGGTAGGGGGCAGTGCCATCATCGAAGCGGTAGCGGTACAGAATTTAAGAAATCCGCGTCGGGAAACACCTCGTTCCCGCAGACTCTCTCCCAGTGTTTGCGTGAAGCGCTTGCGTTCTTCAGCCATCACTACTCCTCCCGTTAACCGGTTACTGGCCGGCGGATTCGGTAATGCTCGGGTTAAGCCAATCGTCCAGGCGGTCGATCGCGTCGAGGACATCTTCCTGTTGTGCCAGCAAGATCGACGGCACCGGGGTGATCTCTATCTGCAGGGCAATGCGCTGATCGTCCGCATTGCGATGATCGACCAGCCAAACACCGCTGAAGGCGGTCTCGCTTATCAGGCTACGGCCGAGTGAATTCATTTCGATCTGGATCTCGCCGACACCCAGCTGATTGAGCAACTGCTCCTCGTCGCCGGGGCCGAAGGGTATGGCGCGCAAATCGATGGTGGTCGATTCGTTGTCGCGAGCCAGTCTCTGCAATGCATGAAGGACCTCATGCATGATGGGGGTCGCGTTTGAGTGGTTGAGCGGCAAACCATCAGTCGCTTCTACTCTAACCGCGATGTCCTGCAATTTCTGCATGGTGAACACCGTCCATAAGAGCTTGAATTAAAGAATATGGGTATTTGCTGAATTAGGTACTGATCTGGATCATGGAAGTGCATTCTTGTTGTTTATTTTTACTTGTTTTTGTTAATTGAGTTCGGCTTAAGGGAGTTTCATCACCTGCCATTTCCCCAGTATAGAAAGAATTTCCTTAATGCCTAGGTCGATGGCAGGCATAACTGTTTCACTGGGATGCTCACCCCACTCTATCGAAGCGGGTTCAATCCCGATCAGGTATCGATCCTCAGGCAGACACTCCGACAGCCGGGCAATATCGAGCAGATCGGTAAGACTCACCTCGTGCACACTAGCCCGGTTGCCGGAAAGATAGTGATCCATCTCATCATTGTGAAAGACCTTTAACGTACCCGGCGGAGAATCCATCCGGGCGGCATCAACAACGATCAATCCGTCGGCACGCGCAATCGGTTCCGCCAATGTGAAGCTGAGGGTACCGCCGTCCATATATTCAACGCCGTCCAACTCACCCACCTGCCTCTGCATGCGATCCACCAGGTAGACGCCGATTCCCTCGTCGGTAAGCAGAGTATTTCCGATACCGAGGATCAACACGTTTTCGATTGACAAATCACCTCTCCTAGCGAGAATGAAAGTTAACTACACTGTTTTTTAGGTTACACCAAATGTGTCTCGGCATACCGATGCAGATCAAGCAAATCGACGGCTTCACCGCGCGCTGCGAAGCCAAAGGCGTCGAGCGTGAGGTGAGTCTCTTCATGCTGCAACATGAGGAGTTGAAGCCAGAGGATTTTGTCGTGGTGCATGTGGGCTACGCGATCCAGAAGGTCACCCCGCAGGAGGCCCGCTCCGCCTGGGAGATCTACGACGAGATGCTGAGCAAAATGGCTGGGGCGCCTGATGCATGAACTCTCTGTCTGCCAGGCCATGCTGGCCCAGGTGGAGCAGATAGCTGCCCGTGAAGGCGCTGACTCGGTGGCGACCATTGTGATTCGCATCGGCCCCCTCTCTGGTGTGGTCCCCGATCTGTTGCAGCAAGCCTTCACCATCGCCCGCGCCGGCACCCTGGCCGCCGAGGCAGAGCTGGTTACCGAAGTGCAACCGATCCGTATCCGCTGTCTGGCATGCGACGCTGAGACGGATGCCGAACCCAACCGGCTACTCTGCAGTGCCTGCGGCGGCTACCGTACCCAGGTCATCAGCGGCGACGAGCTGCTGCTGGCCAGTGTCGAACTCGATATCGCGGACAAGATGGCCGAAACACCGGCATGAAGCGGCTTGCCTTTCTACTATGATTAACTCGACAGACCAGGTCATTAGTCAGTTCACCTAAGGATCGTCCCATCGGGTCGAGTCCAGGAGTTTTTTCATGTGCGATACATGCGGTTGCAACATCACTCAGGGTAATCGGCATCTGATTCAGGAGGGTGGCAAACACGCCCATACCAAAGACGGCAAAGTCGCTGTCGAGGTATTGCAGAACCTGCTGAGCGAGAACGATCACCAGGCGGCACACAACAGAGCCCATTTCGATAGCCATCAGGTGCTGGCTGTGAATCTGATGTCCTCCCCGGGCAGCGGCAAGACCCGATTGCTTGAGCGCACCATCGACGCGCTCCAGGGCAGCTACCGCATCGGCGTGATCGAAGGCGATCTTGAGACCGAAAACGATGCCGATCGCATCCGCGCCAAAGGGGTGGAAGCGATTCAGATCACCACCGGCACCGCCTGCCATCTCGATGCACATATGATCCACCACGCACTGCATGAGATGGACCTGGATCAGGTCGACATCCTGTTTATCGAGAACGTGGGCAACCTGGTCTGTCCCGCCAGCTTCGACCTGGGACAACACCTTAATGTCACCCTGCTCTCGGTCACCGAGGGGGATGACAAACCGGCTAAATATCCCGTCATCTTCCGTGCCGCCGATCATGTGCTGATCACCAAGTCTGATCTGCTGGCGGTGCTCGATGAGTTCGATCCCAAGCAGGCCGAAGAGGCCGTGCGCCAACTTGCAGTGACCTCACCGGTCTCTCTGCTCTCAGCCAAAAGCGGTGAAGGAATCGATCACTGGCTGGAGTGGTTGACCCAACAGATGAGCGAACAGGCGCAACGCCGTGCCGCCGGAGAGACCGCCTCGCCAAAGATCCAGCCAGACGGCCAACACCTCCATGCTCACGGCTGAGCGGCCGAAACCGCTCCTCAATCGATGACACTCGACGCCAAAGGCTGGCTGCGCCAGATCCATGAGCTGCCGCTCAAGCAGCGGGTGCGTATCATGAATGTCTGCGGCGGACATGAACGCTCCATCACCCAGGCCGGTCTGCGGGGCGCACTGCCGGAGGCGATCGAGCTGATTCCCGGTCCGGGCTGCCCGGTCTGTGTCTGCCCGGAGGAGGATATCTACCAGGCGATGCAACTGGCCCTCAACGAGCCGATCATTCTGGTCGCCTTTGGCGATATGCTGCGGGTACCGGTGAATGTGCCCAAGGGGGAGCCCCGCACCCTTGACCAGGCCCATGCGGCCGGTGCCGATATCCGCCCCATCGCGTCTCCTCTGGAGGCGATGCAGATCGCCCTTGCGCACCCGCAACAGGAGGTGGTCTTCTTCGCCGCCGGATTTGAAACCACCACTGCGCCAGTCGCCTCGCTGCTGGTCCAGGGCATCCCCGACAACCTCAGCATTCTGCTCTCCGGCCGCCTGACCTGGCCGGCGGTCTCCATGCTGCTCGATTCCGGTACCCCCGGTTTCGATGCCCTGGTGGCGCCCGGCCATGTGGCAACCGTAATGGGACCGGAGGAGTGGCAATTCGTGATTGATAAGCACGCCATTCCCACCGCTATCGCGGGGTTTACTCCAGAGAGTCTGCTGGCAGCCACTTACTCCGTGCTGCGTCAATGGCTCGACGGCCGCCTCTTCCTCGACAACTGCTACCCGGAGCTGGTGCGTGCCGGCGGCAATCCCAGTGCCACTACACATCTGAGCAAAGCGATGCAGGTGGTCGATGCCAACTGGCGCGGTATCGGCATCATTCCGGCATCGGGCTACGCCTTGAGTGCAGACTATGCTGACTGGGATGCGCGTCGCCGCTTCGCCGACTACGACCGCCCCGAGCGCAAGCGGGCGGGTGAAATGCCAGCGGGTTGCGACTGCGCCCAGGTGGTGCTGGGCAAGAAGTATCCCAACCAGTGTCGGCTCTATGCTGAAGCCTGCACTCCGCGCAACCCCATTGGCCCCTGCATGGTGTCAGACGAAGGCGCCTGCCGGATCTGGTGGAGCGGCGGAATTCGGCAACGGGCTGAGAACTGACCACAGGCTAACCTTTCCCCGCTTCAACCACTGATCAGCGACAGATAACGCGACCGAATTTGTCGAGCTCCTACTAAAGCCATACCTAATAAAATAATTAAATATATACGCTATTCTATTGATAATTTTATTGTTTAATAAACTTCCCAGATATATCCCAGTTAACTGGAACCCAAATCTGATAATTCATGTCTATACTTTTTACAATACATAGTATTTTGCTGGGTTTTAGTTATGCGCAGGTTGGGACAGCGGTTAATGCAATGGATCTCGGACTGGCTCGCCAAGGAGGGTCCTCCCCCTCAATCACCTTTTTGCGATTTCAAACGCCTCAGTTATGAACTTCGCCCCGGCGACGTTCTGCTGGTGGAGGGCCGCAGCCGCGTCAGCAATGTCATTAAACAGATCACGCAAACTTCCTGGACTCACTCCGCACTCTACATCGGTCGTATCTACGACATCCGCGATCCCAATCTGCAGCAGCAGGTGCGCATGGCCTATCGTGGAGACCTGAACGAACAGCTGATGGTGGAGGCTCTGCTCGGCCATGGCACCATCATCGTGCCAGTCTCCAAGTACCGCCACGAGCACATACGAATCTGCCGCCCGACCGGACTGGAACCTGAGGATGCGCAACAGGTCGTGGCTCACGCCATCAGTCATATCGGCCTGGATTACGACATGCGCCATCTGCTCGACCTGGCGCGTTTCTTTTTTCCCTGGACCATTCTGCCAAGGCGCTGGCGTTCAAGCCTGTTTGAGCATAACGCAGGCAAGCCGACACGGACGGTCTGCTCCTCCCTGATCGCGGCCGCTTTCAACAGTGTCAATTTTCCCATCCTGCCCTTCATTGACCGTGACGACGATGGCAGTGTGCGTTTCTTCAAGCGTAACCCACGCCTCTTCACGCCCAAGGATTTCGACTACTCTCCCTACTTCGACATCATCAAATATCCCTTCCTGGGGCTGGAAGAGCTGAGCGTCTACCGCCGACTGCCCTGGTCTGAAGAGGAGATTCTCTATAATGACGATGAACGGGGTTTCGCCGCCACCCGTGGCCAGCTCGGCGAACAACCCATCACGCGCGCACGCAAGGTGTTTCACTTCATTCCTCGAAAAACAAAGCGCAAGACACAAGAAGAGACTCAGCAAGAGTATTCGATCACCGACGCACCCGGCGGTGCAGGAGGCTGACCCATGAGCATACTTGGCATCACTCTCATTCTCGTCACGCTATGGGGTCTGGCCTATGGCGGCGCTCGCGCCATTGTCTGGATGCTGGTTCCTCCGGTGTTGTTACTGAGCCTGCAACTGGCAGGCCTGCTAGCCCTACCCATCGCCGCCCCTTTATGGCTGGCCTACGCCGTCGCCCTGCTCCTCTACAGCCGCCCCGATCTGCGACGCAATCAGATTACCCGTCCTCTGTTGCTGGCCTTCCGCAAGGTGATGCCCGCCATGTCCGAGACCGAGAAGTCTGCCCTCAATGCGGGCAGTGTCTGGTGGGACGGCGAACTCTTCTCCGGCCAGCCCGACTGGCACCATCTGCTATCAGTCACTGCCTGCCGCCTGAGCGAGCGGGAGCAAGCCTTCATCGATGGTCCGGTACAGGAGCTCTGCGATCAGCTGGATGACTGGAGCATCACCCACGAAATACAGGATCTTCCCCCGGAGATCTGGCGCTTTCTCAAGCAGAACGGTTTCTTCGGCATGATCATTCCTGTCAGCGAAGGTGGTCTCGGCTTCTCCGCCTATGCACACTCCCAGGTGGTGATGAAGATCGCCAGCCGCAGCGTCACCGCTGCGGTTACCGTGATGGTGCCCAACTCCCTGGGTCCGGCAAAACTCCTGCTGCAATACGGCACAGATGAACAGAAGGAGCGCTATCTCAAACGGCTCGCCAGCGGGGATGAGATTCCCTGCTTTGCCCTGACCGGCCCAAAGGCGGGTAGCGATGCGGGATCGATGCCCGATCTCGGCATCGTCGCCAAGGGTGATTTCGAGGGTGAGGAGATCCTGGGTATCCGACTCAACTTTGACAAGCGATACATCACCCTTGCACCGGTGGCGAGCCTGATTGGCCTCGCCTTCAAGCTGGAGGACCCGGATCATCTATTGGGCGACGATCCTGAGCCCGGAATCACCGTCGCCCTGATTCCCCGCGAGACTGCTGGCATCACCATCGGTCAGCGCCACATGCCGCTGAATATTCCGTTTCACAACGGCCCGGTCTCTGGCCGCGATGTCTTCATCCCCCTCGACTGGGTGATCGGTGGCCTTGATGGCGTGGGACAGGGTTGGCGTATGCTAATGGATAGCCTCTCAGAGGGTCGCGGTATCTCACTGCCCTCACTGGCCACCGGAGCGGGTAAACTCGCCAGCCGCTACACCGGCGCCTATGCCGCTGTGCGCAAGCAGTTCAACCGTCCCATCGGTCAATTCGAAGGCGTCGAAGAGGCACTGGCACGGATCGGCGGCCTGACCTATCAGATGGATTCAGCCCGCCGTCTGACCCTGAGTGCGTTGGACAGCGGTGAAACCCCGTCGGTGATCTCCGCCATCATCAAATACCACCTCACCGAACGACATCGCCAGTTGATCAATGACGCTATGGACGTGCAGGGAGGCAGCGGCATCTGCCTCGGTCCCGATAACCTGCTGGGGCGGGCCTACCAGGGAGTGCCGATCGCCATCACAGTGGAGGGCGCCAATATCCTGACCCGCAGCATGATCATCTTTGGTCAGGGGGCAATCCGCTGCCATCCCTACGTATTGAAGGAGTTCCTGGCGATTGAGGAAGCCGACAGCGCCTCGGCTCTAAAACGCTTCGATGACGCCCTCTTCAGCCATGTGGGCTTTGTGCTGACCAATTTCGCTCGCACTCTTTGGTTCGGCATCACTCATGGCCGATTGTCCTCGAGTCCGCTGGACGGACCGACGAAGCGCTATTTCCAGCGCCTGAACTGGATGTCCGCCGCCTTTGCCCTGACCGCAGATGTGGCGCTGATGACCCTGGGCGGCGCCCTCAAGCGCAAAGAGCGCCTCTCGGCCCGTCTTGGCGATATGCTGAGCGAACTCTATATCGCCAGTGCCACCCTCAAGCGCTTCCACGAAGAGGGAGAGCAGGAGAAGGATCTACCCTTCATGCAGTGGGCGATGGATGACTCCCTCTACCGCATCCAGCATGCGCTGCGTGCCCTGCTGCGTAACCTGCCGGTACGTCCTCTGGCGTGGCTGTTGCGGCTGGTGATCTTTCCTACCGGACTGCCGTTCTACAAACCGACCGACGCACTGGATCATCGGGTGGCGGCTTTGCTGCTACGGCCAGGCGAGGTTCGCGATCGTCTGACCGATGGTGTCTACACCTCTCTCGACCCGCAACAGCGGATTGGCCAGCTTGAACTGGCGCTAAAAGCTGTGGCAGAGGCCGCACCGATTGAGAAGACCTTGCGCCAGGCTAAGCGCGCCGGCCAGCTGAAGGCCAGCGGTGAGACCGCGCTGATCGAGGAGGCGCTGGCCCTGGGCATCCTCAGCGAAGCCAATCTCAATACCCTGAACACGGCTGCAGAGTTACGCAACCAAATCATCCAGGTCAATGCCTTCGACGGTTTGAGTGAACAGGACAGATCACAAAATGGAAGCGGTGACAAACACTCCCTGCTGCATCGGCTGGGTGCTGCCTGAGCAAACACACGACGGCTGAGTGTAGATATCTATGGCCTGGTTAGTAAAGGATAAAGAAAAAAGATAACGCCCTGAGGAGAGAACCTTATGAGTACCCAGTCGAGTACCACACGCCACGTCTACGTGGTGGATGGCAGTCGCACGCCTTTTCTCAAGGCTCAGGGCAAACCCGGTCCCTTTCGTGCCTCCGACCTGGCGGTAGCCGCCGGTCGCCCACTGTTGTTACGACAACCCTTCTCCGCTGACCAGTTGGATGAGGTTATCCTCGGCTGCGTCTCATCCGGTCCGGATGAAGCAAACATTGCCCGTGTGGTTGCCCTGCGCCTGGGCTGTGGAGACAAAGTGCCCGCCTGGAGCGTGCAACGCAACTGCGCTTCCGGTATGCAGGCTGTGGACAGCGCTGCCCTCGACATCGCCAGCGGGCGCGCCGAGCTGGTGCTGGCTGGAGGTACCGAGTCGATGAGTCACCATCCGATACTGCTCAACGAGAGCATGGTCGCCTGGCTTGCGCAATGGAACCGGGCACAGGGAGCCCTGGCCAGGGGACGCCAGCTGGCCGCTCTGCGTCCCCACCACTTTCAGATCATCATCGCCCTGCTGCGTGGCCTGAACGATCCCCTGGCAGGCCTCTCCATGGGACAGACCGCGGAAAAACTGGCCTGGCGCTTCGCTATCGAGCGGGAGTCCATGGACCGGTTCGCCCTGCGCAGTCATGCAAAACTGGCAGATGCCCAGGACAACGGACGGCTGAGCGAAATCGAACCCCTCTTCGACTGTGAAGGCAACCTCTACCAGGCCGATAACGGTCTGCGCCGGGAAGGCACGCCGCAGAAACTGGCCAAACTGAAACCTGTGTTTGACCGCCCTATTGGCCGCGTCACCGCCGGTAACAGCGCGCAGATCACCGACGGCGCCGCTATGCTGCTTCTCGCCTCCGAAGACGCGGTGAAGCGCCATGCTCTGCCGGTCATGGGCCGGGTCGTGGCCAGTCAGTGGTCGGCACTCGATCCAAGCCAGATGGGATTGGGTCCGGTTCACGCCATGGGGCAACTGCTGCAGCGGCAGAAGATGAAGAGTGAAGCCATCGACTACTGGGAGATCAACGAGGCCTTCGCCGCTCAGGTACTCGCCTGTCAGGCGGCCTGGCAGGATGAAGCCTATATGCGCCAGGAGGTTGGTATCGATAGCATGCTTTCACCCATCCCTGACCAGCGACTCAATGTGGATGGCGGCGCAGTGGCCGTCGGCCATCCGGTCGGCGCCAGCGGCGCCCGGATAATCCTGCATCTATTGAAAACGCTTCAACACAACGGCGCCAAACGCGGCATCGCCAGCCTCTGCATCGGCGGCGGTCAGGGTGGCGCCATGCTGTTGGAGGCCGCATGAACAGACATCTGCATCTCCTCACCGATGAGCAAGGCATCGCCTGGCTCCATTTCGATCATGCCGATAGTCCGCTGAATATCCTCTCCCTGGATCTACTGGCAGAGCTGGCGGAACTGCTCGACCAACTGGAGGCAACCCCGCCGCGCGGTCTCATCATTCTCTCCGACAAACCGAATGGCTTTATCGCTGGGGCCGATGTGGAAAACTTCAAAAACAGCCTGCACCGGCGCGAGGCGGAGACACACATCCAGCAGGTACACGCACTGTTCAACCGAGTCGCTGCTCTGCCCATACCGACCCTGGCGCTGATCCACGGCTTCTGCCTCGGCGGCGGCCTGGAGCTCGCTCTGTGTTGCGACTACCGGGTGGCGCGTGACGACGAGGGGACAAGACTCGGCTTTCCTGAAGTGCGCCTCGGCATCTTTCCCGGTTATGGCGGCACCCAGCGCAGCATCGAGCGTATCGGCGCCCTGGCTGCGATGAAACTGATGCTCAGTGGACGCAGCCTCAACGGCAGGCAGGCACGTAAGCTCGGCCTCGTCGACCGGGCTGTACCGGAGCGGCAGCTACAGGAGAACGCGGTGGACATGATTCAGCGTCAGCCCACCCCCTATCAGCCCCCCTGGCACCAACGGCTACTCAACAGCCTGCCCGCGCGTCATTTGCTCGCGCCGCTGCTGGTTCGAGAGACCGCCAAGCAGGTCAAGCCGGAACACTATCCCGCCCCCTTTGCCCTGATCGACCACTGGAAGGCACATGGGGGCAACCCACAAGCCATGCTGCAGAGCGAGGCCGCTGAGGTGAGCCGGTTGTTGACCGGAGAGACCGCGCAGAACCTGATCCGGATCTTTTTCCTCCAGGAACGCATGAAATCGCTGGCTGGACAGAGCCACTTCAAAGCGCAACATGTGCACGTGGTGGGCGGCGGCATCATGGGTGGCGATATCGCTGCCTGGTGCGCCCTCAAGGGGATGCAAGTCACCCTGCAGGACCGGGAGGCACGCTTTCTTACCCAAGCCGTGGCGCGTGCGCATAAGCTGTTCAAGCGGAAATTACGCTCACAACGACTGATCAACGCCGCCATGGACAGGCTGATTCCCGACCCCCAGGGCTATGGTGCGGGTCAGGCTGATGTGGCCATCGAAGCGATCTTCGAAGACCTGGAGGCCAAACAGCAGCTCTTTCGCCATCTGCAACGCCAACTCAAACCCGATGCCATCATGGCAACCAACACTTCCAGTATCCCGCTGGAGAACATCGCCGAAGGACTCGACGACCCGCAACGACTGATCGGCCTCCACTTCTTCAACCCGGTAGCGAAGATGCAGCTGGTGGAGGTGGTGCACGGCGAGCAGACCGACCCCTCCCTGATCGAAAAGGCTGCTGCCTTCGTCCGCCGTATCGACCGATTACCGCTGCCGGTACGCAGCAGCCCCGGTTTTCTGGTCAATCGCATCCTGATGCCCTATCTGCTGGAGGCGATGAGCCTACTGGACGAAGGGGTACCGCCGCCCGCCATTGATCGTGCGGCAGTCGATTTCGGCATGCCCATGGGTCCAATCGAACTGGCCGACGCGGTAGGTCTCGATATCTGCCTGGCGGTGGCAACGAAGCTGGCGCCCCTGTTCGATCTGACCATTCCCAAAGAGCTGGAGCGCCGGGTACGCGAAGAAAAACACCTGGGTAAAAAGACAGGACAGGGTTTCTACCGCTACGAAAAAGGACGCCTGAAACGGGAGAAAATACCTCGCGATTTCAAGCCACCGGCCGACCTGGCAGACCGCATGATCTTCCGTCTGCTGAACGAAGCGGTCGCCTGTCTGCGCGAAGGTGTGGTGGAGGACGCCGATCTACTCGACGCTGGCGTGATCTTCGGTACCGGCTACGCCCCCTTTCGTGGCGGCCCCATGCATACCATCTACAGCGGTGGGCTGGAGCAACAACGCCATCGTCTCGAAGCACTCGAGCAGCGTCACGGCGAGAAGTTCCATCCCGACTCAGGCTGGACTCATCCAGGTGAGGTGTGACATGTTATCAACCCGACAATAAAAATATGGCGGGCTTAGACTCTTCGACGATTTCAGTCGCACACCAGAGAATGGCAACATCGGTGGCAGGGAAAGTGATAACAACGACAAATACGCCATGAGAAAAGAAAGAACCGACTATATCTACCTGAAACATGCCGACACCCTGGCGGGTGTTTTTGTCGAACGCGTTGCGCGCTCACCGGACAAGACCGCCTATCGCCAATACGACGAGACGAAAGCCCTCTGGCAGGAGATCTCCTGGTCTGAGATGGGACGGCGGGTCGCCCGCTGGCAGGCCGCATTTCAGCGCGAGGATCTGAAACCCGGCGACCGGGTCGCGATGCTGCTGCGTAACTGCAGCGAGTGGGTGACCTTCGATCTGGCAGCGCAGGGGCTGGGACTGGTCACGGTCCCGCTCTACACCAATGACCGGGCGGAGAACATCGGCTACATCATGCAGGACGCCGGCGTGCGACTTTTGCTGGTGGAAAACAACGAGCAGTGGCAGGGTCTGCAATCGATCCGCAATCAGCTGGCCGGCCTCAATCGCATCGTCACCCTCGAAAAGGTTGACCCGCATGGCCTGCAATCACGCCTGATGCATATCGACCAATGGCTGCCCGAAAAGGGTCTGCGTGAACCCAAAGCGATAGAAGTAGCGAGCGAATCCCTCGCCACTATCGTGTACACCTCAGGCACCACCGGTCGCGCCAAGGGAGTCATGCTCAGTCACCGCAATATCCTGTGGGATATCGAAAGCGGTCTGAAGATCATCGACGTTTTTCCGAGCGACAGTTTCCTCTCCTTCCTGCCGCTCTCCCACACCCTGGAGCGTACCGTTGGTTTAGTACTGCCGATGGTGGCAGGTTCGAGTGTGGCTTTTAGCCGCTCTGTGCAGCAACTGGCGGAGGATTTACAGACCCTCAAGCCAACCATGTTGATTTCGGTGCCACGCATCTTCGAACGGGTCTACGCCAAAATACAGGAGAAGCTACAGAACGACTCCGCTATCGCCCGTGCGATTTTCAATGCCGCTGTAGAGACAGGCTGGCTGCGTTTTGAACACGCTCAGGGACGACGCGGCTGGTCACCGAAGCTCGCTCTATGGCCCCTATTCGACAAGCTGGTCGCCGGCAAGATCCGCGAGAAACTGGGCGGTCGCCTACGCATTGCCGTCTCCGGCGGCGCTCCTCTGGCACCCGATATCGCCAAGGTTTTCATTGGTCTGGGGGTGCCGATTCTACAGGGATATGGCCTCACCGAAACCAGCCCGATCATTACCGCCAACACCCATGAAAACAACATCCCGGCCAGTGTCGGCATCCTCTTCCCCGGCATCGAGTTCAAGATCAGCGAGAGGGAGGAGCTACTCGTGCGTTCGCCAAACGTCATGCTGGGCTACTGGAACAACCGTAATGCCACTGCCGAGGTGATCGACCCGGATGGCTGGTTCCACACTGGTGACAAAGTGAAATATGAAGATGGACACATCTTCATCACCGGACGCCTGAAAGAGATCATCGTCATGGCTAACGGCGAGAAGGTGCCGCCAGCCGACATGGAGATGTGCATCACCATGGACAGCCTGTTCGAGCAGGTACTGATCATCGGCGAAGGCAAACCCTATCTCAGCGCCCTGGTGGTCCTGAACCAGGATCTGGCATCTGCGGATGGGATCGATCCCACCAATGTCAGTGAGGCGCAGTTGGAGATGCTGCTGAAACGCATCAACAGCCAACTCGATAACTTTCCAGGTTACGCCAAAGTGGTACGCCTGACGGTTGCAAAAGAGCCCTGGAGCATAGAAAACGGCCTGGTCACGCCCACTATGAAGCTGAAGCGAAAATCGATTCTCGAACGCTACATGGATGAGTTGGGACGGCTATACGACGGACACTGAACAAGCCATCGATTAGCTTGTGCAGCACCCTGCATAGAGTTGCTGAGTCAAACACTCAGCAAAGCTAATCACGGCTATTTTTCTCATCAGTTTGTTTAGGGTCTGTTAACAGGCCCTAACCGCCAGGCGCGATTGAAGCAGCTGAGCCAAGTGCATCGAATCCCTCTCTGCTGTGTGACTGATCTGCTGACGACAGGAGAAGCCATTGGCGACGACCCCGGCAGCCGGCTCCGCCTGCAAGGCAGGTACCAAAGCCTGATTCGCCATCTCGCGTGCATAATCCACATGTTCGGCTTCAATGCCAAAACTACCGGCCATGCCGCAGCAGGAGGCATCGATCATCTCGAAACTCAGCCCCGGGATCCGCTTCAGCACTTTACGCATCGACTTCATGGCGCCTACCGCTTTTTGGTGACAGTGACCATGGACCAGGACCCGTGTTACTGAATCCGTTGCGGGTTGCATGGGGAGATCGAATCGTCCCGCTGTCATCTCCCGGGCGAGAAACTCTTCAAACAGCAGTGCCTGCTTGGCCACCAGATTGGCCGCCTCGCCCAAGCCCAGAGCGGCATATTCGTCACGCAGGGTCAGCAGGCATGAGGGCTCGAGCCCGACGATGGGAAGACCGGCTTCGGCATAGGGGAGCAAGGCATCGATCACGCGGCGCGCCTCTTCGCGGGCCTGATCCACCATCCCCTGCGCCAGATAGGTACGACCGCAACAGAGGGGGCGCTCATTGGCAGCTTCATCTTCAGGCACAGCCAGGCGAACCTGATAACCGGCCACCTCCAGCACTTCGATAGCGGCATGAGCGATTTGCGGGGAGTAGTGTCGGCTGAACGTATCGACAAACAGGATCACCTGCCTGTCTTCTGCCACCCAATCACTGACTGCAATAGGCTCGCTGACCACTTCGGGTAGCTTTACCTGCGCACTGATACCGAGCAGTCGCTCGGCGAGTTGCGCCAGCAGTCGATGGCGATTCCGCCAGGCGGTCAATCGTCTGAACCAGGCACTGGTGGCAGCGAATCCAGGCAGACCGGCGAAGAGCCGGGCCCGAAGGGAGAGTCCAGTCTGCGCATTGAGCTGCGCCAGATACTCGATCTTGATCCGCGCCATATCGACGTTGTTTTCACACTCCCGTTTACAGCCTTTGCAGCTGACGCAGAGATCCATCGCCTGGATCAGGTTGGGCTCAGAGATACCGGCACGACCTAAATTGCCGTTAAGCGCCTCCTTCAGCAGACGCACACGTGCACCGGTTGAAAGGCTAGGGTCCTGGCTTATGCGAAAGCTGGGGCACATCACCCCTTTTGCCTCGGTTTCGCACTGACGACTGTTGATACAGACCGCCACCGCCTTGGCGAAGTCGCCGCCAGTCTTCGGAATATCGGCATAGGCATCGCCCATGCCGGCATCCGTATACTCGGACCAGTCAAGATAGGTTTTCATACAGAGTGTCTCGGTACCGCTTGATATACGAACAGGATGCAAGAGCGGTACCAGCTGCACTGGCAAAAGGATTTCACATGTTTACAACAAGTTAGATACGTCAGGCGTGTCGTGTTTGTGACATAGCAGGAGTGGGAGTGGAAACAGGTGCGACAAGCGACAGAGAGGCGCTGCTCTGTGCTGTGGCCGTGAAATCAGATATTCCTGCCATAGCCTCCCTGCAGCAACATATCGCCGATATCGTAGTAGGAGATCATGCCTTCGAGGCGTCCGCTTTCACGGTCGACGACCGGCAGATTCTGCTCCTGGTGGTACATGGTCAGCAGGGTTTCGAGCAAGGAGGTTTCCGGCGTTACGGTAACCACATCCTTTGAGATATAGGGGGCGATGGAGCCATCCAGCAGGCGATCCAGGTTCTCTCGCAGGTCCTCCACGGAGAGGTCCTCGTAATGTTCCAGAGCGGAACTCATACTCTCATTCGTGGCATTGGGAGGCAAAATCAGGCGCAGCAGGTCGTTCACATGGACCACGCCGAGAAAACGTCGCTCGTCATCCACCACGGGCAGACTTCGGTAGCGCCGTCGCATGATCTTCCTTGCAGCGACACTGACGGTATCCAAAGGATGGATGCGTATTGGATTGGAATCCATTAGCAATTTTGCACTCATGAGTGTCTAACCTATCGAGGCAGCCCCAGGTCCCGGATGAGACCCATAGTCCCCCACCATTTTAGTACACTTTCAAGCTGCCAGTAGCGTCGCCAGCTCTACCGTCCCGACACCTCCAGACAGGTTGCATATACTCCCAATAGAGGTCTCCCAGCAGATTCCGACAACCTTCAAAAGCAACACCCTATGTCCTCAAAACACACTTCTCCTGACTGGCACACCCTGGACATCGAGCAACTCCAGCGGCGGCTGGCATCGGATGTGGACGGACTGACGCAACAGGAAGCGAACCTCCGACTGCAACGGTTCGGCCCCAATCGACTGCCCGAAACCAAGCCCCGCAGTGCCTGGAGAAGTTTTCTCGCCCAGTTTCACAACCTTCTGATTTACGTATTGATCTCAGCGGGCATGGTGACCCTCCTGCTACAACACTGGCTGGATGCGGCTGTCATCTTCGGTGTGGTGATCATCAATGCCCTGATCGGGTTTCTTCAGGAGGGCAAGGCCGAAGACGCGCTGCGCGCGATCCGTAGCATGCTCGCGCCACGAGCCCAGGTCGTGCGCGATGGGCGGCTGATCACACTCGATGCGCAACAGCTGGTAGCTGGTGACCTGGTACCCCTGCAGGCCGGCGACCGGGTGCCGGCCGACATGCGGCTGATACTGGCCAAGGGTCTGCAGATCGAGGAAGCCGCGCTGACCGGCGAATCGCTACCGGTGGAAAAGAGCGTTGCCCCACTCCCGCTGGATACGGCTCTCGGTGACCGTTTCTGCATGGCCTACTCAGGTACTCTGGTTACACGAGGTCAGGGGAAAGGGCTGGTGGTCGCCACTGGCGCAGAGACCGAGATCGGCCGCATCAGCACATTAATGGCCGGTGTAGAGCAGCTCACGACTCCCCTCTTGCGCCAGCTGGATATCTTCGGTCGTAAGCTGACCCTGGCCATACTGGGCCTGGCCCTGATCAGTTTCCTGTTTGGTGTGCTCCTGCGGGACTATACCGTGAGTGAAATGTTCATGGCCTCTGTCGGGCTGGCTGTGGCGGCCATCCCCGAGGGCCTGCCCGCTATTATGACCATCACGCTGGCCATCGGGGTGCAACGCATGGCCGCCCGCAACGCCATCATCCGGCGCCTGCCGGCAGTGGAGACCCTGGGAACGGTGGCGGTGATCTGTTCCGACAAGACCGGCACCCTGACTCGCAACGAAATGACGGTGAGAGAGATCGTGACGCCCGATCTGAGTCTGAAGGTCAGCGGTGTCGGCTACGATCCTCACGGCGCATTCCAGCAGCATGAGGGAGACTTCCAGGTGGTTGCTGGCGATCCGGTCTGGCAACTGTTATGGGCCGGTCTGCTCTGCAACGACGCCACATTGAGCTGCCAGGACGGGTCATGGTGCATCCAGGGAGATCCCATGGAGGCTGCCCTATTGACGCTCGCTGTCAAAGCGGGTCTGGACCCCGACAACGAGAATGAACGCACACCCCGCAGCGATCTCATCCCCTTCGACGCGGCCCATCAGTTCATGGCCACGCTGCACCACGACCACCAAGGCCAGGCCTATACCTTACTCAAGGGCGCACCAGAGCGAGTATTGGCCATGTGCGAATGGCAGGGCACCTGTCAGGAGAGGGCTCCACTGAACAAAGCGATTTGGCATAGCCATGTAGAGCAGCTGGCAAGCAAAGGCTACCGGGTGTTGGCGGTTGCGCAGCAGTGCGATGTCAACACCGGCCGCGAACTCCGTTTTCAAGATGTGGAATCCGGTCTGGTGCTACTTGGTTTGCTGGGCTTGATAGACCCCCCGCGTGACGAGTCGATCAGTGCCATCGAGCTCTGCCAACAGGCCGGCATCCGGGTCAAAATGATAACCGGCGACCATGCACTGACCGCCTCCGCCATCGCCAGGCAGATCGGTCTTGAAAACCCCACCGAGGTCATAACCGGCAAGGATCTCGATGCCATGGACGACGCGGCACTGCTACAGAGAGTGTCGGATGTGGATGTCTATGCCCGAGTGACGCCGGAACACAAGTTGCGTCTGGTCACCGCCATGCAACAACAAGGGGCGGTGATCGCCATGACGGGTGACGGAGTGAACGACGCCCCAGCCCTAAAGCGGGCAGATGTGGGGGTGGCCATGGGCAGGAACGGTACAGAGGTGGCCAAGGAGGCGGCCGAAATGGTACTCGCCGATGACAACTTTGCATCCATCGTGCATGCGGTCGAGGAAGGCCGTACCGTCTATGACAACATTCGCAAAGCGATTCTGTTCATCCTGCCAACCAATGGTGGCGAAGCGTTGGTGATTCTGGGAGCAATTCTGCTCGGCTTCCACAACTTCCCATTGACACCGGTTCAGATTCTCTGGGTCAACATGATCACTGCTGTTACCCTGGCACTGGTATTGGCCTTCGATCCACCGGATGCCGGTGTCATGAAACGCTCACCGCGAGTGAGTGACGAAAGGCTGCTGAGCGGCTGGTTTCTCTGGCGTATCGGATTTGTTTCGCTAATCTTGATGAGCGGTACCTTTGCCCTGTTCCTCTGGGCGCTGTCAATCAACGATTCCATCGCTCATGCCCGAACCGTGGCGGTCAACACATTGGTGATGTTCGAGATCTTCTATCTCTTCAACACCCGCTTCATTGAAGGCAGCGTGTTCAAACGCTCAAGCCTGACCAGCAACCGCTTTGCCCTGCCAGCGGTGGGTCTGCTGCTTTTGTTTCAGATGGGTTTTACCTACCTGCCCCCCATGCAGCGGCTGTTCGGTACCGCAGCGATCGGCCCTACGGCCTGGTTGCTGATTCTTGGCGTGGGTTCGAGCGTACTCTTCCTGGTCGAGCTGGAGAAGCTGCTGATTCGCTTTTTTCGTCGATCACATCAAAGACAAGGGAGACGTGCCTGAGCTTATCGAGCGTCAAAAAGAAACACCGGCGAGCAAGCCCTGCCGGTGTTTCTTATAAAGTGCAGCAGCTGTGTTATCAGGACACGCGCACTTCGATCTTTCGTGGCTGATACTGCTCCCGCTTGGGAATGTGCAGTGTCAGTATGCCGTCCTTGAGCATGGCATCGGCCTTCTCTCCATCCAGTTCATGACTGATGGTGAAGCTGCGCTGATAGCTGGTTGAACGTATATCGGCATGGATCGCTTCCAAACCTTCCGGCATGGGGATTTCTGCCTTGCCTTCGATAGCCAGAGTATCCTTGTCGATCTGAATATCGAGACGTTCATGGGATACCCCAGGCATGTCTGCTCGAACAGTGATACCGGTTTCGTCCTCGAAGATGTCGACTGCCGGCCGGATTGGCGGCTCCACCGCTTTGGTTTGCGTGTTGCTGGCAGCCTGTTTGCTGATATCGCTGGTTTTGCTCATGTCACTCTCCTCCTGCCGTTATTTGACTTCGATCTGGCGCGGTTTAGCTGTTTCACGCCGCTCGATGGCGACATGCAACACACCATCCTTGTAATTTGCCTCGACCTTTTCGGGATCGGCATCCTCCGGCAGATTGACGGCACGATGAAACTCACCATCGAATCGCTCACGGCGATAGAATTCCGCTCCCTCTACAGGCTGCAGACGGCGCTCGCCTTTTACTGTCAACAGGTTTTGGTGCAAGGTGATCTCCAGCTGTTTGGGATCGACACCGGCGATGAACAGATAGACATCGATACGCTCCGGGGTAACTCCCACGTTGATGGGCGGATAGCTGCCATGCGCTGCTGCACGAATTCCTCCGCTCCAGGGGCCATGACCTAACAGCTGGTCCATCTCTCTTTCCAGGCGCTTGAAATCATCGAACAAGCCACCTTCGAAATTTCTCAGACTCGCGAACATCTCATTACCTCCTATCCGGAACATGGATAAATAACTGGTGTTGTCTCGTAGATAGGGACGTTTGCAGGCATTTCAAGACTTGGCGCCTCAGTCAGTCAAACATGCTCACCTATCCTGTGGCGATGATGTAGTGACGACTCGAGTGGATTTCAATAGCGAGTAACCCGCAGAATTATCCCAGCATAAAAGGTATCTGCTTATTCATGCTCTCATGCAACAAATGGATTCAGACTCTAATGCTACTTAGTTAAGGGCGTTTGTGATGATATCCAACACCTTATGGTGGGGCTGGGCCCCACCCGACCTGTGGTCCGGCGTGTAGGGTGGGGCCCTGCCCCACCATTAAACCACTAACTAAGTGCCATTAAGTTCAGACACCCAGCGCTGAACGAGGATTGAACTGCAACTCTTCGGCCATTTTCCGATAAAGGGCTTTAGCCTTGTCACTGTCACCTGGAGGAAGCACTATCTGCAATTCAACATAGAGGTCTCCCGGCGTTGCGTCGGGAATACCACGTCCCTTGAGGCGTAATTTTCGCCCCGTGCTGGAACCGGCAGGAACCTTTAGATCGATCGTACCCTGTGGCGTCGGGGCTTTGACCTGGGCTCCCAATGCCGCCTCCCAGGGGGCAACCGGTAGCGCCAGATAAAGATCTCGTCCCTCTACCCTATAAAGTGAGTGCGGCTTGAATTCGACTTCCAGATAGAGATCTCCCGCCTTACCCTGGCCGATACCCGGGGCACCCTGTCCGCTGAGCCGGATGTGCTGACCTTGCCGGATACCTTTGGGAATCTGCACATTCAGTCTGCGCTCGCGTGTCGCCACATGCCCCTGCTGATCGATGACAGGTACCTGCAGGGTCAATGATCGGGTGGCGCCATGAAAGGTGTCATCCAGATCGATTCGTATCTTGGCGTGGTGATCCTCACCCTGCGCATGGAAACCGTGGGTTTTCGCCCGATGCCCTTTTGAAAATGCACTGGCCGAGCCAAACTCCCTCCCGAACAAGCTCTCGAAAAAGTCACTGAAGGCAGCACTATCACCCTGATTAAAACCACCACTGAACTCGAAGTTGGTATCCCAGTCTGGTGGAGGACGGAACTCCTGCCCCGCCTTCCAATCCATCCCGAGTTGATCATAAGCGGCACGTTTTTCCGGATCTTTCAGGACTTCATACGCCTCGCCGACCTCCTTGAAGTGCTTTTCCGCATCTGCCTCCTTACTGACATCCGGATGGTACTTGCGGGCAAGTTTACGGTAGGCCCTTTTGACTTCGTCCTGAGCTGCGTCCCGGGTTAGTCCGAGAATTTTGTAATAGTCTTTGAACTCCATCTTTCACACCTGCCAAAGATGCTCAATTGATAAGGCAGATATGGGGGTTGGCGCCGCCATTTTCCAGTCGCCCCCCGAAATGTCTCAAACCATTAGTCGCTTGTGATGTGATACACAGCCACTACCCTCATCGGGGTTCTCAGCCTGGACGCCATCGTGTGTTTAGTAACTCCATATCCGAATACGAGCATGAGCTATCAACTTTTTTTGAACATTTTTTGCCGAAACATGGCAACACCCATGAGGAAGTAAAAGCATTAAGTGATAACCGTATTTCTAAGACCTAGAATTAAGTTAAAGTATTCCTTATATATTTTTGTTTTTAAATATTATTATCTTCGACTTTATGGCGTCGTACTGATGGTATGAAGTTGTGATATAGGCATTCGATCTTTCACATACACTCGCTAGACTGAATGTGTCCTGGCATGTGACACGCGCACTAAAGCGCTGAACCCCTAAAGGCAACTCATAGAGTGAAGGTATGTATTCAGACATAAACCCTGATCATGATCAAAGCGATAGAGACCTTTCGGGAAGATACTTACTAACCGCAACCCTTGCTATGCACTCGCTGTTCCGGGTCTCAGCACTTGTGTCTGCATTTAGTGAGTAGCCTACGGTGACCGTAAACATGTTCAGGACACCACTCGTCCTTGGACGAATTTCTTGAACTTCTTGAAAGGAATTAAATTACTATGTCTAGCAAAACAGATCGGCTTTTTGGTGGTGACTCCGTGCTTGAAGCACGCTTCAAGCGTTTGATCTCGTTCTCGTCTGACAAGCGTACCATGCTTGTCCATATGACAAATCAATGCAATTTACGTTGCAAGGATTGCTGGTTCTTCGTTGAAGAGTTTGATCAAAAAAGCCAGGAGATAAGGGAACTCGAACGTTGGGAGAGCTTTGCACAAAATCAGGCTGAACGTGGAACGACAGTTGGACTTTTGATAGGAGGCGAACCCACACTTCATCCAAACCGTATCATGGCCATACGCAACCACATTCCTTACATTACCGTCTCTTCCAACGGAGAAATACCCTTATCAAGAACAGATTTTCCAGATACAACTGTCGCTTTGACACTATTCGGCGGCTATAAAACCGATGATAAGTATCGTGCCATCCGTTCCAACGGAAAGCGATTTTCAGGTCTATTTTCCACTGTACTCGACAACTACCGGTATGATCCTCGCGCAGGTTTCGTCTATGCCGTGAACTATAACGCTATTGATGAAATCGAAGAGACGGTGAAACGCATTCAAGACAACGGCCTTCGTGTTCTTTTCAATTTCTACCGTGATTTCTCAAACCATGAAGTGGAGACGGAAGATCAGGAGATGGCATTGCTGGAGCGGACCCTCGATGTCAGGAGCAGGTATCCAGAAACAGTCAGCAGTACTCCTCATTTTCTGGAAACCATGTTCGTCGGTCGCACTCATTGGGCAAAATTCGGTTTCAACACCTGCCCATCAATCAGTTGCGACTTCGAAGGCGCAAAAGATCGACTTGCCAACGGCCACCCTACCCTACCCGGATTCAATGCCTATACCGCCAATCACGTACCGACCCTTTGCTGTACTGGCGGTGATTGCGAAACCTGTCGGGATTCACAGGCCATCTCTTCATTGATATTAAGCAACATGAGAAAATACATGAAGAGCCCTGAGCTTATGAGAAAATGGGTTGAGGCCGCCGAATCATACTGGTCACAGTTCATCTGGTCTCCCTGGCACCCCCATTACAAAGAGTCCTCCCCCGACAAGAAGATCGATATCTTGAATTATGCCTGATCAAAAACCGAAAAAGTGCACTTTTGAATCCAGGGATGGATTCGTTTTACATGGCGAATGGCACGCTTCCGCTGATCTCAATCAGGCACAACAGCTTGTTGCCATTGTATCCCCAGGGATGGGCATTCCTGCCCGCTTCTACCGTGCGTTCGCACGACACCTTGTGAAGCAGGGGATTGACGTTCTGCTATTTGACTTTCGTGGGATCGGCTGGTCTTCTGTCACAGATATCAGTGAACTCAAGGCTGATGCCACCACTTGGGGAAGAGATGATCTGGCAGCAGCGATCGATCAAGCCCTATCACTTTCGAATGGGAGGAAAATCCTTGGGATCGGCCATAGTTTTGGCGGTAGCATCTTCGGCTTTACAGATAACATTACGAAACTATACAAACTTGTGCATATCTGCAGTCAGTCCGGCTATTACGGATTCTATGACTGGAAGACAAAAATCTACATGCTATTTAATATACGTTTGGCAATGCCCCTACTGACACGCATGCTCGGCTATTATCCCGCTCACTGGCTGAGTAATTGTGAAGCTTTGCCTGCGGGGTTCGTTGCCGAGTGGGCCTCATGGTGCCTGGCAAAAGACTACTTTATGGCAGCCCATTTCCCTGTCAGAGATTCAGGCACTCATGGCAAGTATCGAGGCCCACTGCTTTCATTGAGCTTTACAGATGACCCCTTCGCAACCCAGCGAAGTGTTGATGAAATGGCTACATTCTATGCCAACAGCCAAATCGTAAGAAAACACCTGAAGCCAGAAGACTATGCAGCAGAATCGCTTGGACACTTCGGGGTCTTTAAGCCTTCAAATGGGCGTAGGATCTGGGATTTGATCGCAAACTGGGCATTGACACCGGCGGAGGCACGATCTGGCTAGTCCTCGAGTACAAACACACCTGCTTGCCTGCCAGCTACTACACTTCGATTTCGCAGTTAAAAAGACTTGCCCCTGTTAGTGCAGTATGCACGCATCAGTTTGATGGCATCGGTAAAGTCTTTTTTCAGCTGCTTGAGCAATTGTGGCCCATCACGTTCGAGCATGTCAGCCGTGGCATGATTTATCTGCTGGGCAGTTGCTGCCAACCTGGTTGCCCCGATGTTCCCTGCTGCTCCCTTGACGCCATGCGCCTCATCAATGAGCTTTTGGTATCTTTCCCCACGAAGAGAAAAATGCATACTGTTAATCAAATTATCCGTATCGAATTGAAAATGGTCGACAAGCTTCTCAATGAAATCAGGGCTGTTCCCAAGTGTACTCAATTGATCGAGGATCTTATGATTAAGGATCTCGCCATCCTGTAGCATCTGCGTATCAGCATTTACGACCTCTTCAGCCTCTCTCTCTTCCATACTCTCACCGATCAAATCATTGATAGTCTGCAGCAGCACGGGCATATCAATCGGCTTGGTCAGATAGCTCTCGACATTTGCCGCATCGCACTGATTTTTCGCATCCAAAGTTGCATTGGCCGTGAGAACAATAAAGGGGGTGTCCGTGTTGAAGCCATCACCTAATTTTATGATATTGACAACATCGATTCCCGTCATCTCAGGCATCTGCATGTCGACGATACAAAGATCGAAAGCTTCCTCTTCCAGGCATTCAAGCGCTTGCTTGCCATTATGAGCCGTTACCACATTATATCCGGCACGCTCCAGCACTTCGCGCAGCACATATCGATTCACTTCGATATCTTCGGCTACCAGGATGCGTTGATGACGTTTTTTGTTGACCGTCTTCCATTTCGCAAGCAAATCTGTACTTTCTGACGAAACATCGTCTGCCAACACATTGTGTATGGCATTGTAGAACTGTTTCTTGTTAAAAAGATCGGTTACAAATGCACCGACTTCCATATCGTAATACTCAGTTGGTATAACGTCTCTCTGAGTCACGAGAATTGTTCTTAGCTCCTGAATGGTCGACGCTTTCATACGTTCGCAGAAATCTCTTGGAGCCTCCTTGAAACTTGTTTCATCAATAATAATCAGCGGAGATTGTGCATTGCTCGGCAAGTGCATGACGTACGTGATCGCATCTCTCTCACTGAGCAGTTGTAAATTACTGATACCCCAGGTCGAGAGGTAACCACTGACTGTCTGTTCAAAACTTGCACGGCTGCTTATGGTAATTGCCGAGCGCCCTTCATAACGGGTAAATGACCCGTCGACCTCCGTCTCAAATGTGAGGTCAAAATAGAAACGACTCCCTTTACCCAGCGTACTCTCGGCAAATATCTCTCCACCCATCAGCTTTATGAGATCGCTGGAAATTGCCGTACCCAGCCCGGTACCACCAACCTTGCGTGTGTGGGAGTCATCGACCTGTGAAAATCGGTTGAAGATTGTTGGCAGTTTGTCCTCGGGTATGCCGATTCCGGTATCGATTATCTCAAACCGAAGTTCGACAGAAGTACCGCGATTTTCGATCAGATTAATCCTTATCTCGATATATCCCTCCTCGGTAAACTTGATGGCATTACTTACCAGGTTCATCAACACCTGCTTTAAGCGAACCTGATCGCCATCGAGTTTATAGGGGATGTCGGGTGAGATATGCGTGTGAAAGCGTATTCCTTTATTCTCGGCTATCGGTTTGTAGGTTTTCGATACGATCGAGGTCACCGCATGCAGGTCAAAACTCTTGTTCTCAATCGTCAGGCATCCCGCTTCAATTTTCGAAAAGTCGAGGATGTCGTTAAGGATGCTCATCAAGTGCTTGGAGGATTTTTCAATGGTGCTGACCTTCTTGATTGTCAGTGCACTGTGGGATTCTGTGAGCATCAATTCACTGACACCGATAATCCCTGTCAAAGGCGTACGGATCTCATGGCTCATATTGGCGAGAAATCTCGACTTGGCTTCATTTGCGTGTAGTGCCTGCTGCTTCGCCAGAACAAGTTTTCGCAGTAGATGGGAAACAAACACAGGAATCACGATGTTCGTGACGAGCAAGCTGTAACTGAGAAACTTGTGCGCGGTCCAAAAAGTCGCGGTCTCTATAACAAACAGAAAGCCAAGATTGGATAACAGTGTGGCCATGTATAGGTAGCGGATGCCAAACCTGACGCCATAGCCGACGGTAATCAGCAGCATGATGGTGTAAAGAGGAGTGCCGTACTCACCCAGGCTGTATAACCCATAGAAAACAATCGCGTTGTCACCCAAGAGAGAAATTGCCTTCCTGATTGAGGTAGGCTCCCTGTAGACGAGGAAACTGGCCAGTATGAAAATCGAGAAAAACGCATAACTGGAGGAAGCCACGAGGGGAAAGAACTGCTCGTAGGCGACTTTGGGATAGATCAGATGAAGCGTGAAGATATAGGCAGTAAACAGCAGGATAAAGATAACTCGAACGACCCCCTGCTCGAACTCCTGCTGGGAATCCGGATTCAAGCCATCGATAAACCTGGAAATACCCAAGTGCGTCAATAATGTCGAGATCGTCCTGACTGTCATTACCAGTTACCTGAGACAGATCGTCCCTCCGTGCCGTTTATTAAAGCCTGTGAGACTTTTCCCACATGCTCTCTCCTATTTCGACAGTGACGAAAAATCCTTTAGAAAATAGCACTTAAGATTCCTGAGCTCCATGCCGGCAATTCCATTGATCCTAGTGTAAATGAGGATTTCAATCCTCCTGGAACAAGCCTAACAAAGTGCTATTTATCCCCATCAACCGTCTGAGAGTCGGTCGCCTCCCATTTCCATCGTGAGCAACCACTGAATGCGATCAATAGCCTTTGCAAGCTGTTAAGAAACTCCCGGACGTTGCCCTGCACAGCGTTGGAAATGGGCTCAAGATGCACATGTATGGCCCAGGACACTACTTTTTCACCCATTTCCGCCTTGCCTGGCCCAGCTAGGCACCATTGGTTTTTGCGTAAAAAACACTATCACAGATGGTGGCTCTTGAGCAGTCTAGTAGGGCAAAGTTTACAAAGAAGCTTTGCTTTTAACTGGCAAAGATATGACTTGGCACTTTCTCAGGTGCAAAAAAATCCCGGCTGGTGCCGGGATAATGGAGGATCAACATCGCTGTACAGTAAATAAAAGGCAGAAAACAGGCCAAGTTATTATTTTCTTTATTTAACAGATAGATACGATTTTTTACCTAATTTTTCTTATGGTTTATAAGCACCATTTCTGGTCATATTACGCACCAAAACCTGTCACGAAATGTTAAATAGCAATATGAAACGAAAGCAAAAACGACGGCAGACGCATACAGACCCAAGCCGGATTCACCCGGGAAAGGTTGACAACCAGGGAGGATGGGGGCGAGGATATATGCCCTTGATGGAATATATCATCTGAGCAGACATGCAACTTGAACCACATCTACTTGCCAACTGCCTATCCGACATTACTCGCTTGCGAATCATTGCCATGCTATATCAGCGGGGTGAACTCTGCGTATGTGAGATCGTCACCTGCCTCGATATCCCACAACCGAAAACGTCCAAGCATCTTGCCGTTTTACGTAGCAGCGGAATCATCCAACCCCGCAGGCGGGGACAGTGGATTCACTACAAAATCGACCCGGAAATTCCGGCCTGGGCCAATCATGTTATCGAGCATTTGGTATCCGCATGCGTCTCGCGTTCACCCTATTGCGAGGACAGTGATCGCTTCGATGGCATCAGTCTTAGCCGCACCTGTGCCTAGCGCTTATCACTGCTCGGTCATACCCATGTAACAGACATGAGATACATTCCATATTTCGCATATTACTAACCAGGCCATAGATATTTATGCACTCAGCCGTCGTGTGTTTGCTCACGGCAAGGCACTCAAACACCACCGACAGAGAGATAATTTCACACCATGAAAACCATAAAAGTTCTCGGTTCAGGCTGTAGAAACTGCGATACAACGGCCAACCTCATCAAGATTGCCGCTGATCAAGCCGGTATTGAGATCGTACTGGAGAAAGTCACAGACCTGTCTGAAATCATGCGCTACGGAGTGATGAGCACACCTGGTGTCGTTGTCGACGAAAAATTGGTCCATGCAGGCGGCCTACCCTCTCCAGACCAAGTAAGATCCTGGGTGACCTCCTGAAGTTAACGCAGAGAGAGTCATGCCAGCGCGCATTGGAATAAACGGTTTTGGTCGTATGGGTCGTCTTGCACTGCGGGCTGCCTGGCCGTCCGAGAGCCTGCAAATTACGCACATCAACGAGATCGCAGGCGATGTTGATTGTGCCGCACATCTGTTGCAGTTCGATTCGGTACACGGACCTTGGTCTCACTCGGTTTCTGGCGACGGCGAATACTTACGGATCGGCGAAACCACCCTAACCTATACCTCCCATCAAACGATCGCCGAGGCTGACTGGTCCGGCTGCGACATAGTCATCGAGGCAACGGGAAAACACCACAAGCATCCTGACGATCTGCAAGCCTATTTTGATCAGGGAGTGCAAAAGGTCATTGTCGCAGCACCAACGGAAGGTGCCTTGAATATCGTCTACGGCATCAATGACCATCTCTACGATCCGGATAAGCATCGACTCGTCACCGCTGCCTCCTGTACCACCAACTGTCTGGCGCCTGTTATTAAGGTCATGCATGAAAAAGTGGGTATTCGACACGGCAGTATGACGACCATTCACGACATTACCAACACCCAGACCATTGTCGATAAAGGTCACAAAGATCTTCGCCGGGCACGTGCCTGCGGCCAGTCTCTGATTCCAACCAGCACCGGATCGGCAAAGGCGATTGGCAAAATCTTTCCGCAACTTGCGGGCAAACTGAATGGGCATGCGGTCAGAGTACCGCTGTTGAACGCCTCCCTGACCGACTTTGTCTTTGAAGCAGCACACGAAGTCACTACCGAAGAGATCAACCGACATTTCAAGTCAGCAGCCGAAAACGAGCTCAACGGCATACTCGGCTACGAGGAACGCCCCCTGGTCTCAATCGACTATGTGAATGACCCACGCTCTGCCATTGTCGACGCCCTCTCTACAATGGTGATCAACGGCACTCAGGTAAAAATCTATGCCTGGTACGACAATGAGTGGGGTTATGTAAATCGCCTGATTGATTTAACGAAGAAAGTCGCTTCCGGGCTAGAGCTTTGATACCGGATCTTCGCAATTATATGGTCGTCACCGGCGGCTATTGGGCGTTTACCATCACAGACGGTGCCATCCGCATGTTGGTGGTACTCTACTTTCACCTCCTGGGTTACTCGCCCCTGGAGGTGGCTATGCTGTTCCTGTTCTACGAATTCTTCGGCATTGTCACCAATCTGGTTGGCGGGTGGTTGGGAGCCCGTATCGGTCTGAATCTGACCATGCATATCGGCATGGCACTCCAGGTGCTCGCACTGGCGGCGCTGACGGTGCCCGAGAGCTGGTTATCCGTACCCTATGTCATGGCCGCACAAGCCCTCTCCGGTATCGCAAAAGACCTGAATAAAATGTCTGCCAAGGCTTCGGTAAAAACCATGGTCAGCGATAACGGCCAGTCGAGGCTTTTCAGATGGGTTGCCGTACTGACCGGCTCGAAAAATGCTCTCAAGGGCTTTGGTTATTTCGCAGGAGCAGGACTCTTGGAGTGGCTGGGTTTTCGTGGCGCCCTGAGTCTGCTCGCCGGACTGCTCTTCCTGGTGCTGCTGATCACAGCCGGGCTGCTACCGCGTGGTCTGGGCAAGATGAAAGCGAAGGCAAAATTCTCTCAGGTCTTCTCTCCCATCCCCGCCATCAACTGGCTCTCAGCGGCTCGCTTTTTCCTCTTTGGCTCCCGTGATGTCTGGTTCGTGGTCGGTCTTCCAGTATTTCTGTATGAAGTTTTGCACTGGAGTTTTACCCAGGTGGGTGGATTCATCGCAATCTGGATCATAGGCTATGGCGTGGTACAAGCGACGGCGCCACGCCTTATCAGACAAACCCACCATGGCCAGGGCCCGGATGGCAGATCGGCCCGTCTCTGGGCCTCCCTATTGGCCCTCTTCCCCGCTGCGATCGCGCTGGCTCTTATGGCTGGATGGCCGGCCGAATGGGTACTGGTAATCGGGCTGATTCTGTTCGGTGCCGTGTTTGCCATCAATTCCGCCATCCACTCCTATCTGGTACTCGCCTATTCCGATCAGGACAGAGTCGCCATGAACGTGGGGTTCTATTACATGGCCAATGCGGGTGGCAGGTTGACCGGCACCCTCATATCCGGCTGGGCCTACCAGCTTCATGGTCTTGAAGGCTGTCTCTGGTGGTCGGTGGCGTTCGTTGTATGCGCTGCATTGCTCTCGATCGGCCTACCTGAGTTGAACCACCAACCGGAATCGGTTGAAGGCTAAAGGAAATCCCGCATGTTCGATCAACTTGCCAGCTTTATCGTGTGGGATATGTTGTCCCTCTCACCTACCTCGCAAACCGCATCGGCCCTGCACTTCTTTATCATGGATGTGGTCAAGATCTTCACCCTGTTGCTGGCTATCATCTATCTTATGGGCCTCTTTCGTGCTCTGCTGGCGCCTGAAAGGGTACGTGAATTCGTTCGCAACCGTCCTGACTGGCAGGCACGTGGAATGGCCGTTTCCCTGGGTGCCATCACACCTTTCTGCTCCTGTTCATCGGTCCCGCTGTTTATTGGGTTTGTCGAAGCGGGTATTCCACTTGGTGTCACCTTCTCCTTTCTCATCGCCTCACCCATGATCAACGAGGTGGCGGTGGTAATTCTCGCCGGCATTCTCGGCTGGAAACTGGCACTGCTATACGTAGGAGCGGGACTGGCCGTCGCATGGTTTGGCGGATTGGCCATGCAATGGTCCAAACCTGAGCGCTGGGTGGAACCTTATGTTTGGAAGATACAGATGGGAGAAGTCGCATTGCCAGAGCAGCCTCAAAACTTCAAGGCACGCCATGACTACGCGCTTGGACAGGTACGTGAGATTGTCGGCAGGATATGGATGTGGGTCTTCGTTGGTGTCGGACTAGGCGCCCTGTTTCATGGTTTTGTACCTGAGACCTGGGTCACTGAACATCTGGCGGGCAGGGGTCTGCTCAACGTTCCCGCCGCAGTGCTGCTTGGTATTCCGCTCTACTCCAACGCCACCGCCGTTATCCCCGTCGCTGAGGCTATGCTCACCAAAGGCGTGGCCATTGGCACCACCCTGGCACTGATGATGAGCGTGGCAGCGCTCTCGCTTCCCGAGATGCTGATCCTGCGTAAAGTGATTCGCTGGCAGGCTCTGGCACGATTCGCCAGCATCCTGGCGATTGCATTCACCCTCGTTGGCTGGTCTTTCAACCTCCTGGCCATTTGAAGCTCGGCCACACAGGTCAATCCACTCTGCTGTAAAGGCCAGAGCCCCTTTCGGATCAACGATTACCGTTGAGCAAGAGTAGCCCGAACGTTTCACCCGGGAATGCGATGATCGCGCCGGGATCGTTGTTCAGATGCGGATATGCGATTGAGCCAATAGCCCAAGCTATTGATGATCGGGAAAATACCGCAGCTGGACGACGAGATCGGTGCGAGGACGCGTTCAGCGTGGTCGGTAACACTTTGTAGTTTGCCAATAGTCCAGGGATATTTAAAAAAATATCGTGCGTTAATCCCATTCCCAAGCGACCGGGTGAAATATTCGGGCTAGCTCTTCCCTGTCTTTCCGGGACTTGCATGACACTCAGAGAAGATCCGGCTGGTGCAGTTTTCACAAATCGACTTATCCAGCTTCTGGTAGATGGCATGGATTGCGGCATACTTGGACTGGAAGACATTGCGGGCACCCGTAGTATCAAGACATCCGCACTTTTCCAGTGAGTTCCACAATCCTCCTTTTACCTTGAGCAGGTAAAAAGCACCGCCCATTTCTTTGCGACGCTTCGCCTCCAACTCGAGCGCATGACCACCCTGCAGGTCAACAAAATTGATACCGTCTGCAATGACCGCCAGATGCTTCTGCTGCGGTGATTCAGCCCGTAGGCGATCAAAGCGATCCTGCAGGTGGCTCACCGAACCGAAAAAGAGTGAGCCATCGATTCTCAAGATCTTCAGCTGTGGACATTCCGGCAGTGAGGGATCGCTGGAAAAAGCGTGCTTGTAGAGTCTCGGATCGGGAACTCGACTGACAATATTGGGCTTGGAGACCCGCTCCAGATAGAGAATCAGTGAGAGTAAAACGCCAGCAAAAATAGCAAATTCGAGTTCAAGAAAGACTGCACTGAAGAACGTCACCGCCAGCACCGACGTCTCTCTTTTTGAGGTAAGAAGGATATGTTTAATCTCTTTGAAATCAACCAGACCCCAGGCAACAAGAAAGAGGATGCCGGCCATCGCCGCCTTGGGCAGATAGCTGGCCAGGGGTGCGACCAGTAACACGATTACCATCAGCATAAATCCGGCTATCACGGCTGCCAGTGGGGTCTTAGCGCCGGATTGGTAGTTGAGGCCACTACGGTTGAAGGAGCCGGTAGCGACATAGCCGGAGAAGAAGGAACCGGCGAGGTTCGATAATCCCTGACCGATAAACTCCTGATTACCGTTGATTCGGTAACCGCCCTTGGCGGCCAGGGAGCGACCGATGGAGACCGCCTCTGTCAAAGCAAACAGGGTGACTGCGAGCGCGGTAGGCGCCAAATCCTTAATATTCTGAAAACTCAAATCGGGAGCTGAGAGTGGAGGAAGGCTGGAGGGCAGAGCCCCGACGGTCGCGATATGGGTCACCGCATCGCCCAGCAGATAGTTGAGCAGCGTGGCCAGCAGACTACCGAAAGCCATCGCACCTATCATATAGGGAATGCGGGGCAGCCAACGCTTGAACGCCAAACCTGAGAGCAATGTCGCCATCGATACCAGCGTCACCCAGGGATCGATCTCAGTAAGTTGGGTGTAAAATTGCAGGAGAATATCGTGCAGATGGCCACCCCGTTCAATCTCGACACCGAAGAAATATTTCAACTGTTTGGCGGCAATCAGCAGGGCTGCACCCGCCGTAAAGCCGACCACCACCGAGTGGGAGATGAAATTGACCAGCGCGCCCATGCGCGCAAGGCCGAGCACCAGTTCAAAGACACCGACCATAAAGGTCAGGGTCAATGCCAGCGAAACATAGTCGGGGCTGGCAGGCGTTGCGTAGATCGACAGGGCAGAAAAGAGTACAACCGAAGCGGCCGTGGTTGGACCAGAAACCAAGTGCCTTGAAGAACCGAACAGGGCGGCAATAATCGCCGGCACCATACCGGCATAGAGACCGTATTGCGGCGGCATACCAGCAATGGTGGCGAAAGCCACGCCTTGCGGTAACACGACAATGGCGCCAGTCAGGGCGGCCATAAAATCTGCTCTAACATCAGAGCGTCGGACGCTAGGGAGCCAACTCATGAAGGGGAATAGAAACCCCCATCCACGCAAAAATGCAGAACTGCTTCGCATCTCTGGACTCCATAATCCGAATAGATAAAAAGATAAAGAACAACGCCACCCACGACGGGGAGATAGCTGAGAACAGACTCAGCAGTCGTCTACCGGTCCCGGCTGTGCGCTTTCAGGATAGGGGCGTATCATACCGCACGTGGCGGCAGAAAGTGTAGAGACAGAGGTGGGTTCTCCGGGTCTAACGTAATCAAATTTTTTAATCCATGCCCAATTGCGGTCAAAAGACCTCAATTACATTATGGTCAAAAAATCGGTTCAGACATCGGTTATCAAATAGACAGTCACGCGCAAGCCGCTGTCAGGCGAAAGATTGTCCAGCGTGATTCGACCATGATGTAGCTCTACAATACGCCGCACAATAGAGAGACCAAGCCCGCTGCCTTCCGCCTGCACATTTTCCCCCCGCCTGAAAGGCTGAAAAATCTGACCCATCAGCTCCCCTGGGATACCCGGCCCTGTGTCTTCTACTATGAGTCTGGTCTCCTGATCTGTGGATTCTATGGCAATGCCCACCCTACCGCCCGCTGGTGTATAGCGAATTGCATTGTCGATCAGGTTCCGCACCAGAATCTGCAGCGCCGGTCCATAACCTTTAACCATCACTCCCTGCTCATGGCCCTCATAAGAGATATCGATATCTCGATCGAATGCAAGCTGCCCAATGTGCGATAAAACCTCCATCACCTGCAGCACAAGATCGACCTGCTGCAGATGTTGCATGGTCATACTCTGACTCTCCATACGAGCCAGCGTGAGCAGCTGTTCCAACAAGTGACTGGTTCGATCCACACCCTGCACGATCTGTTCAAGGAATGCCTGATGCTCTCCACTGTGATCGCCCAGTTGTTTTGCCTGAGCCATGGCTTTGAGCGCAGCCAAGGGTGTGCGTAACTCATGTGCCGCATTGGCGGTGAACTGGCGTTCATTGTCCAACGCACTCTGCACCCGGGTGAAGAGCCGGTTGAGGGACTCCACCATCGGTACCACTTCTAACGGTACGGCATCCGGTGAAATCGGCACTAGCGATTTGGGATCTCTTCGTTCCACCTTGACTGCCACCTGTTTCAGCGGCTTGAGTCCGCTGCCCACCGTCAACCAGATAACCAGAGCAAAGAAGGGCAATGCCGCAAAGAGTGGCCAGAGACTGTTGAAAACGATGTATTCGACCGTTTCCTGACGAACGGCGTGCTGCTCTCCGACTTGAACCATAAGCCCGGAATTAGGCTCAAGAAGACCAAATGTGCGCCATAATTGCCCGCCCATTTCGCGTTCACTGAAACCGGAGATGAACTTATCAAAGGCGTCGGGCATCTTGGAGCGCAACAGTACCTTGCCTTTCATATCAATCACGATAAAGGCGATTCTCGACTCGTACTTATGCCCCGGCAGGCTGTTTTTATCGATCAGACTGAGATAATCCTGATCTTCTGGGCTCTCAAGATACTCGTGTATGAGCTTGCGAAACAGTGGTGAGCTATCCACCACTTCCCTCCCCACCTCGACAACCACCTGGGTCAGGTTTTCTCTGATTTCCTGCTCCTCTTCCGATTCATGGGTCATCAGTGTGGCGAGCACGCGTGACTGCTGTGCCAGTGCCGCGTCATAGATCTCTTCCACTTCGTGATAGGCGGCCACATACACAAAGCCGATTGCAATCAACCAGCAGAGCACAATCGCCGAGATCAGTCGGATCAGTAAACCGCGTCGTATGGGGAGGGGCATCGCTAAGTGGGCCGGGCGATGCTATAGCCGACTCCGCGCACTGTGCGAATCAGCGTTTTACCGAGTTTTTTGCGCAGATGGTGGATGTAAACCTCAACAGCATTGCTCTCGACACCCTCATCCCAGCCATACAGCGACTCTTCCAGAAACTGGCGGGAGAGGATCCGGCCCGCATGCGTCACCAGTGTCTCAAGCACCGCATATTCATAGCTGCTGAGAGTGATTGGAACGCCCTCAAGCGCCACCTCTCGAGAGGCGGGATTGAGCGTTAACGAACCATATTCGATGACTGGCGCCGCCCTCCCCTCGCGTCTTCGCGTGATAGCACGCAGGCGTGCATTCACTTCCATCAAATCGAAGGGTTTTACGACATAGTCATCAGCACCCAGGTCGAGTCCTTCGATGCGGGACTCGATCGTATCGCGGGCAGTCAGCACCAGTACAGGCAGGTTTCGTTCACTTCCACGGAGTTTCTTGAGAATCGTCAGGCCGTCGACCTGTGGCAGTCCCAAGTCGAGAATCAACACATCGAGACTCTCGGAATCGAGTGCATGCAACGCCGCCGTTCCGTCCAGCACCCAGTCGACTGTATGCCCCAACTCCTTGAGTCCGAGCACGAGTCCTTCACCCAGTTGTTGGTCATCTTCGGCCAGCAATATGCGCATACGACATGATACTCTTTATAAACCGGGCACAATAACAGGCTGTATTGAGAACATGGGCCCCAGGCGATTGAGAAACCGATCAATGGTCAGCTTATTATGCTATCAGGTCATTTATCAACAGGGTCGGAGTATATCGATCGTCATGCGTCTACCCTGGTGCTAGTGCATGGCTGATTTCACCTTGGCCAGTGCCGCTTCGATCTCCTCTCTGCGGCCCGCATCAGCGACTGGCCGACCTTCACGGGCCGGGGCGGCCAGAGCCTTTTCGAAAGCGGCAGCAGCCTCCGCATACTCCTTCTCCTGCAGCAGGTAATCACCATAGAAATAGTTGGGATCCATACCATCAGGATTCACCACCAACGCTTTTTTCAGATAGCTCTCGGCCTTGTCGTCGTCACCGAAACCGAGTGGCCAGCCAGGAACCTGATAGTAGAGGCTGCCGAGAGAAGTATAGACTGACCCATCGAGTACCTGAGGATCGATCGCCTCAGCCCGATCAAGCAGTTTTTTCGCTTTTTTAACCAGCGACAGAGCACCTAGCCCCCCCTTCTCTCCCGCAGTGGTCGAGAGAATGATCGCCTGCCATACCAATGGTTCCGCCTGGCCTGGGTTGGCTTCGACCATAGCCGCTGCCTTTTCATTGAGCGACTCGAAAGCCTTCACCCGCTGATCCTCGGGCATCTGATATTTGATCTTGGCCCAGGCTTCGCTCAGCTCCAACAGATCAGGCGACATGCCCGCCAATGCGGACACAGAGTAGAACATAATCAATGCAAGTGTGATTTGAAACGCTCTCTTTTTCATGACAAACCCTCTTTGGCATATGCCATCATTTTGTGATTCTGCTTTTTCATCGCACCATCGACCAGTCTCGGCAGCAGGGCGTTGATTCGCACGAACAGGGATTCGGGAAAACCGAGGTAGACATCCTTGCGCTCCTTTTTGATCGCCTCGACGATTCTGTCCGCCACCCACTGAGGTTCATCCATGTTCATCTTCACCGCCTCCGCCATGCGGTAGATCGCCGATGAGTTGAGTTTGGTCTTCACCGCCCGTGGCGCCACATAGGTCACCCCGACGCCGGTATCCTCCATCTCGCGGCGCAGCGCCTCGGAGAAGCCGCGCAGACCAAATTTACTGGTGGAATAGGCGGCGAACCAGGCAAAGGCAATAGAGCCGAAAGTGGAACCCACATTGACGATTTGTCCCTTACCCTGATCCAGCATGTACTGCACCACCTGACGGGTGAGCTGCATCGGCACCAGGGTGTTGAGCTGCATGATGCGGTTGATCATCTCCGGATCCTCTTCAGCAAAGGGTCGAAAGCTGAGCAGTCCGGCACTATTGATCAGGATGTCAATGCCTCCCAACTTCTGCATCGCCTCTGCGACAGCTGCAGTGCGCATTTGCGCATCCAGCAGATCCACCGGTAACAACACGGGTTGGCTGGCGGATTCATCCATCCGCTCCGCTGTCTGTTGCAGCGCACTCTCGCTGCGATCGATCAGTGCCAGTTTCGCGCCCTGTGCCGCCAGGCGGATTGCCACCTCTGAACCAATGCCACCGCCAGCTCCGGTCAGAACGATTCGTGCCGAATCAAGTTTCATGAAAAATCTCCTCTTGCGGATAGAACCAGCGGGCGAAACGCCAGCCTGGCCTGGTTAATCTTCTGCACAGGAAATGCCGTACCGCTCTGCCATGACAGATCCACGTCATATACGACGATATTGAGGTTTCCGGACACTTCAGGCTGCCTGTGTGGCATCGTTCAGTATCAGGGGCAGATCACGGAAGATATCGCCATACAGCTTATAGAAGCGCTTCGCGGTATGGATCACGAAGCTACGATCCTCTTCTCGCTGCAGACGATTGACCAAACCCTGATAGAACGCCATGTGTGAGATATCCAGCGAACCGTGACTGGTGAGATAGGTAAAGGCTTTATCCGGCAATTTTAGGCTGGCCTGGGTTGCCTTCGCCGCCTTGGTCGCAAGTTCGATGCTGGTCCCCTCCAGCACCAGTACCATGCCGAGAAAACCGATGGGATTTCGGCGCTGTACGATGTCGTAGGCATAGGCGCACATCAGCTCCGCCGGCATATCTGGGATGCCGTTACGTACCGCCTCAGCATCACCGCCACAGACGGCGATATCGTTGAGAATCCACTCCTGATGGCCCAGTTCTTCCTCAATATAATGGGCCATGGCATCACGTAGCCACTCCATCTCATGGGGGACTCGCGAACCGCAAGCCATCAGCAAAGGGGTAGTATGCTTCACGTGATGATAGGCCTGGGTGAGAAAGGCGACATAGCTCTGCAATGCAAGTTCGCCTCGCGCCCCATGCTGAACGAAGGGAATCTCGAACAGTAACGCCCGCTCCGCTTCAGTCGCTTGCATCAGTTGGTTAAAAAAATCACTCATGAGACTAACTCCTCTCGATAGAGCGCTACGATACGCATCTGATAGTGTTCATAGATCGCCTCTCTACGCAGCCGGCCGGTACCGGAAAGTTGCCCGTTCTGCAGACCAAAAGGCGCATCAGCGGAAATCCACTGGGAGACGCGGGCATAGTCGGGCAGCAGTGCATTGACCCGTTCGATCGCCGACTCCACCGCTGGTTCATCAGCGCCAGGAGCGGGCTGAATCACAGCCAGATTCCACGGACGTGCCTCCCCGAACAGAGCAGCCTGGGCAATTGCAGGCTCCAGTACCAGCTCACGCTCGACCCATTCCGGCGAGACATTACGACCAAAGGTGGTGATGAAGATGTGCCGGCGGCGCCCCTGCAGATGCAGATACCCCTCTTCATCGAGATAGCCGATGTCTCCGCTATGCCACCAGGAGTTATCCGTATCGGTGGAAGATTCACCAAGATAGCCGGCAAAACGGTTGCCTTCGATCAAGACCTCGCCATCATCGGCAATCTTGATCTTTACATGCGAGAGGGGTTTACCGACTGTTCCGGGGCGATGCGCACTGGGGCTGTTGAGACAGACCACGGAGGCGAACTCGGAGAGACCGTATCCCTCATAGACAGGCAGCTGCAAGTTGGCTGCCCGCTTGAGCAGGCGCTCGGAAACAGCTGCACCGCCGACGGCGATAAAGCGCATGCGTGGTGGAATCGGATAGCCTGACTCTGCGCAGGCAACAGCACCCTGCAACATCTGCGGGCTAAAGATGGCGGTGGTAGCGGCATACTCCGTCAGGGCACTCAGCATGCGCGGCGCATCGAGACCCGCTGCACCGAGCAGACCCGTCTCAGTCAGCGAAGGCAGTGCGACACTGGCACCTGCCCACAAAGGCACATAAAGTCCGGCGATGTTTTCAAGCAACACAGCCAGTGGCGTCAGCGCCACATGTCTGTCATCCGCCACCACTTCCACCGTCATGCCCAGTGCACTGACCACCCGCTCGATCTGCTCCCAGGTGAGCATCACGCCTTTAGGTTCGGCCGTCGTCCCCGAGGTATAGGTGATCTTCGCGATCTCCTTCGGCAGCGGCTCACGCGCAAAGCCGGTGCTCAGACAACTGAGAGTTGCACCACACACCGATAGCAGAAGTTGCTGCTTTAGGTCGACCCCCTGCAGACCGGTCTGCAAGCGGTCGGGCTGATCGCTGATGACCACCTCCACCCCTGCCTGGGTCAGCGCATGTCGCCGTTGGGCCGCTGAGAAAAAGGGAGGTAAAGGAATCAGGGTGATACCGCAGCTCATGGCAGCCAGATCGACCAGGGCCCAGGCGGGGCCATTATCCAGATCCAGTGCCAGGGTTGAGACCTGCAAGCTTTGCAGTTGGGGTATGAGTGTGTCGAGCGCCCCCCAGAGATCCGCATAGGTCAGGGTGACATCACGCCCCAGAATCGCTACCGCATCGGGCAATTGCTCGGCATGCTGAGACAGGCGCTCGAACAGATTCACGCTACCCGCCTTCCCGCCTGTTCAGCGCGCACCCACAGCTCCCGCATCGGCTGCTCTTGCTGACACAGAGACCACAACACCTTGTGTCCGTGCGCAATGTTACCGGCCATTACCCGCGGTTTCTGGGCGTAATAGCTTCCCCAATGGGGCTGTTCATCGACTGGCAAGGACTCCTGCCGCGCCTCGGCGATATCGATCAGCTCCAGCCCCATGCGGCAAAAGGCGTTCGCCAGTACTGGTCCGATGGTAAACAAGGCCCACTCAGAACCGGTGGAGGAGAGAAAAGCGGTCAATGCGGTGATCAGCCAGCGCCCACCACCCGCAGTGGTGACAGCGAGATTACCCACCTCAACCAGACGCGATCGGTCGACGGGAATCTTCAGTTTAGCCGCCAGGAGTTGCTCGATCGGCCGCTCCAGATAGTGCTCGAGAAACAGCGGATCCTGATCGGCATAGCGAAAGCCGAGTACCGCTTTTACCTCGTCGTGCTGATCGCTGAGACTCATCAACAGCGGCATGAAGTGACGGATATCGGCACCATAGTGCTGTTTGAAGCAGGTTGAGACAAAGCGCTCAGCCGCCTGACGATACTCGGCGCCCGGTTCTGAGGCCTGAACGAATCGAGGCTGACAAACCGCTGGCTGCATGCGGTTCCCAACGATAACCATGTGCTTGTTTCCTTCATTTGACATGGTGCACAGATTAGACAGAGAGACTTAATCCAATCTTAAATCTAGGAACCTAACCCCTTAAGAATGGGCGATAAAGCAGGTACCGGTTCACAGAATTGGAGCACTGCCTGCCAACTCAGCATGAGATAGGATCAGCAATCGGCCGTAATCAAGGGGACGAAAAGCTCTTGCCGGCTCAGACCACCGTGAGCCCCGATCATAGGAAAGGGTTTCTCTTGCGCCATCACATCCCCGATGGTCGCACTCTGATGCATCAACAAAACCCGGTCACCGATGCGCTCAGCCAGTCGTGGATGGGGATCTCCAAGGCCGAACCAATTTTCCTCGATCAGAGTGGATGAGGAATAGACGCTGGCCAAATCCGCCATAGACTGCGAAACCGCCTCTTCAAACTGCGACTCTCGTCCGCTCCGCAGATAGCAGTAGGCAGAACGGGGCTCACCACAGAGCGGAAGCATCAGGCTCTCATGCAGGTCAGGATAGTCTTCTAATTTGAGGCGCTGCTCGGGAAGGCTATCGATCTGCCCATGATCGGCACAAACAACCAGCAGTGTATCGCTACCCTGTAGCCCCTGGCACAAGGCATGAAACGCCAGGTCCAGTTGTTTCAGATGTCCTGTTGCTTGCTCGCTCCAGATTCCATCACGGTGACCGATGCTGTCCAGCTCCGGCCAATAGAGGGAGAGATAACGCCGGCCAGGCTGGCTGGCGATCTCCAACGTCTTATCGCAAAGCTCCTGCAGTGAATGAAAGCTCAGATTCACCGCTGCGCCAAGATGGGCCAGATTAAATTCCGAATCGGCTATATAGGCCGGAGAAAGATGATAACTTTCCACTCCGATACGATCGGCAAACGGACGATGCGCCAACAACCTGGCGGCGTCGATACCGCCGGCGCCGTAACAGGAACCTCCGTAGCGGGTACGACCAGGCAAAACAGAGACAACACTGCCAAGCTCCCTGAAATAGACGAACCAGCCGGTGAGGCCATGCTGCTGCGGGGCATCACCAGTGAGAAACGTAGTGATCGCGCTGGCCGTGGTCGGCGGATAGACCGAAGTCATATGCCCCCTCAATGCAGCATTGAGATGGGCCGCCTCCTCTGAGTGCGCAAGAAGGTAGTCGTAGCCGAGCCCGTCAATGACCCAGAGAATGACTTGCCGATGCTGTCCCACCTGATCCGGAGAGAGTTGACGAAGGGGAGCATAGGCGTTGCGCTCACCACTCAACCCTGCCTGTAGTGAGGCCATCAGATTGACAATACTTCCGCCACTGTAGTCAGGAAGATCCATAAAACAATTCTAGTGTAATTTCCCCCCTCAGATACAGTTACAAGCGGCATGATCTGCCTGCCCGAGCAGGACCTATACTCTCAATATCAAACAGGCCCTAGTGATATGGAGCAATCAAACCGATGACATCAGCAATAAGAAAAACCAAGATCGTCGCCACTATCGGCCCGGCGTCTGACAGCCTCGAGACACTCCAGGCAATGCTCGAAGCCGGTATGAATGTGGCGCGATTGAATCTCTCCCATGGCAACTTTGAGGAGCATCGCCTGCGAATCGAGCGTATACGCCAGGCGAGTGAACTGGTGGACAGGCCAGTCGCGGTGATGATCGATACGCGAGGGGTTGAAATTCGCACAGGCCGAATCGCAGACGGTCCGATAGAACTTGAGTCCGGGCATGCTTTCAGCCTCTATACCGATAACCGTATGGGGGATGCGAGCGGTATCTCTGTGACCTACCAACGGCTATCACAAGAGGTCAATATCGGCGACGTGGTACTGCTGGATGATGGTGCGATGGAACTTGTGGTTCACGATCTGGGTGAGCGAGAAATCTTCTGCAAGGTCGTGGTGGGTGGGCTCTTAAGGGAAAACAAAGGGGTCAATCTGCCTCAAAGCCGTCTCTCATTGACATCGATCGAACCTGCACATCGGGATGATGTGGTCAGAGAGATGACTTTCGCGGCAGAAAACGATGTGGATTACATTGCCGCCTCCTTCATACAAACTGCGGATGAAGTGAATCAGATGCGGCAGTTACTGCAGGAACGCAACGCCCGTATTCCGATCATCGCAAAAATAGAGAACCGAGCGGGAATAGAAAACCTGGAAGCGATAGTCGCAGCAGCTGACGGCATCATGGTGGCGCGAGGCGACATGGGTGTTGAACTGCCCATGGCCGATGTGCCGAGCATGCAGAAAAAGATCATTCGCATAACAGTGAGTAACGGCAAACCGGTGATCACGGCTACCCAAATGCTCGCCTCCATGGAGAAGAATCCAAAGCCGACGCGCGCTGAAGCCAGTGATGTTGCCAATGCCATACTCGATGGCAGTTCGGCCATCATGCTCTCCGGCGAATCGGCTATGGGAGACTATCCTGTAGAAGCGGTAAGGACTATGGAGATGTTGGCAATCCGCACTGAAGCCTCACTCCGCGAATACGGCTACCTGCAACAGATCCTGCCCCACACCTCCAATGTTGTTACTGAGGCTGTCAGCCATGCCGCCGTACAAATGGCAGATCGGCTCAACGCAGGCGCCATCATCAGTCTTACTGAAAGCGGATTTACCTCCCGCTTGGTTTCCAAACACCGGCCGGAGTGTCCGATTCTGGCCGTCACCAGCTCTCTGGGTGTCGTCAGACGACTCTGTATGAACTGGGGAGTGGTGCCGATTCTTTTCTCACAAGGCGGAATCGATGATGACAAAATTGCTTACTGTCTCGAGATTGCACAGCGCAGAGGAATCCTAACCTTAGGGGATGTGGTGATTGCAACCAGCGGTTCAACTCAGATGGCTGGCGGTACCAATCTGATTCGAGTTCTGAGTGTTCAGCCAACTCTCCCATGATCAGAGTGAACCGCTGAATAGTTTTGCCTTGAGTAAGTTAGGTGTAGCACATCAATCCGCGCCCCCCCTCTACCGGCTCGATTTACCAGAGGTAAAAACGGCAGCAGTTCGGCCTTTTTTGGAGATTTTTTAGTAAAACCGTCTTAATTTTTATGGCCGATGAATTAACGATCAAGCCCCTTCTGACCCAGGAAGGCTTGGGGGAAAAGAACGCAGGCAAAATGAACAACTTCTAACTAAATCCGATTACGCTTAGCGTGGCCGTTAAGCCAAGCACCAGGGCCAAACAGTCAATTGATTCGCTAATGTCGATTAAAATTATCTTGTTGTTTTATTTATAAAATCCCTGACAAAAGAAAACCGCCCGTAGGAGGCAACATTAGTCCGATTCCTAGGGCGGTTTCTGGGTCGGCTATTACCAACCCTGCTACAAGTATTAGCCAGAGGCTGGCTGAATTACAAGTTAACTTCCTAATTGAGGATAAGCCGGTTAAGAATAAACCGGCCTCACCTCACAAAGCTTCAGGCGTCAGTTTTAGCTGCCCGTTTTTTCCGTGTTCTACGGCGTCGCGTGGTTTTCTCAGCGGCCTTCTCAGCTGCCTTGGCCACCTTTTCATACGCTTTCGCCATCTTGGCATGCGCCGACTGCATCGACTTGTCGAGAGTTCTGGCCAGGCGGGCTGCCTTCTTCTGCTCAGAAACAGCTTGTGAGAGAGATGCCTTGACCTCTTTCAGTGCGGCTCTTGCAGTTGCAGCTCTCTCAGCGGCATTCGCCTTGGCTGTTGCAGTTTTCGCTTTCGCAACCGATTCAACAGCTTTGCTCACACGAGCTGCAGCAGTCTCCACTCTCTTCTCGAGTCGGGCAACCGCACTGTCTGCCTGTTTGATCCGGGTCAAAGCCCGTTTGTTGACAGGTGATAACGCAGCGTTCGCTTCAAGTGATGAAATAACACTATCGATCGGAACTACTTTTCTTGCCTTACGGCGTTTCTTAACAGTTCTTTTTACGGTTTTTTTAACGGCCATTACTTCTCCTATCGTCTGTTTCTAATAAAGTGCTACAAATATAGTTCGATAACCTATTGATAACAAGTCTGAATAATGTTTTTTTATGGAACGAGGGAATTTTTTACGGCATATTTCAAAAAACAGCTAACTCATACCAGTTAATTGCGTTTCGGTTTATAGCCCGATTTACTTTCCACGTGGAGAAAAGATTAACAGTTCGTCAATCTCAAAATTCAAAAAACAATGTCACAGCACAAAATCTGTGCGGCGAGTGTAACCGTCACCTGTAACAATTCACAATAAGAAACACCTTTACTCTTCGCGGTACCCCGTGACCATCTCTTTCACGAAAGCAAAAGGTTTAGTGCTTGTTGTCAGCGTGAAATAGAGATGAACGACCAGAAAAGCCAACATAGCAAATGCCGCCAGAGTATGCGTCATCGCAACCAGTTCCAGAGGCAATCCCGCCAAGCCGATCAGCGCCCACTTTTGGTAAAAAAGATAGAGCAGACCGCTGAGCCAGAGAATCGGAGAGATGATCATCGTTAGCATGAGATAGGCCATGCGCTGCAAAGGATTATGCTTTTCCGCCCTTCTACGATGAAACGGATGGGCCGCTCCAAGAAAGATCCCTACGCTATAGTAGCGAATCATTGCCAGCATGCTGTCAGACTCAGCTGGTATATACTGCCGCCATTCACCAGTAGTGGCATGCCAAAAAAGCCCCAACAGCCATAGTCCTATCAGTAGCCACGCCACCAGCGTATGAATATTAATGGCATCTTCGAAGCCCACCAGGGTGTATACTCCGTGGATTTCAAATCCGGTGACTAACATCAATAAAATCAGTACTGTCTGGCTCCAGTGCCAGAATCGCTCGAAGCGACTGTAGAGAATCACACCGTTCATAGTTTTTTCTCCCGCTTCATTTTCATTAGAATCCGCCCCAAACCATGCAGTGACACGCCACCGAGGGTGCCTAGAACCATCAGCCAGCCCAGCGTATCCACCCAATAGTTTGAATCCCTTCCGGGCATATAGAATCCTCTCAGAGACTGCAGACGACCCGACCTGCTGTGACAGTCATGGCACTGTAGAGCTTTCTCTTTTGGCGCCACCATATGCGCCAATGGCCAATGATATGTGGTCTCAATAAAACCATACTCGCCACTGTACTCGGCACCGACCGATTGCATTGCAGACTGAATCGCCCTATTCCAGTCGTAGGATCTCCAAAAAGCATCGGGATCTTTACCGAACAGGTGAGACAAAACCAGGGTATTGTTGCCTTTGTCATAGACTTGTTTGCCACGCATGACCTTAAAAGGCCAGATGCGCGCATTTGGGTCTCCGTAGCTGCCTTCGAATGTATTGATGGCCACCACACCGGTTGGATCAATCTTCTCGTCCAGTTGTTTGTAGCGGATATTGCCTGAATACCAGGCATATTCCGGAACCAGATTCTCTCCCCAGTCGAAACTCCCTTTTTTTGTGACATAGGTCAGGTAGCCGCGAGCATCTTTAGTCTTTATCTCTTTTCCATACTGAGTTTTCTTACCTGCCGTTGACCAATCCCACCATATTTTTGTGGGCTTTCCTCCACGGGCGTAATAAGGGATGTGGCAGGTAACGCAGGCCACCTTATCGGTGTGATCGTTGTTCTTGTCATTGATCTCAGCATCATGAGGGCGACTGCCGTGACAACTTTCGCAGGTTGCACGATTCAGGTCATCCCGGCCTGGCACATCGATACCGTGTGTATCCGTTGCAAGCGTTGTGTATCGGCTGCCAGCCACATCGTGGCCATCTGTCCGATGGCAGGTACTACAGCTGAAATCGAGTCCGTCACGCCCAAGATGAACATCGAGGTTTCGATCAGGATCCGTCATGCTGGAGTCGAGATCACCATGTTTAACACCATCGCCGCCGCCACCATAAAAGTGGCAGGCGCCACAGGTTGCCCGGCTTGTCTTGCCTACGTGTTGCGCCACGTAGGCCAAATCCGGTGCTTTCCAGATCTTTTTGCTCTTTGGTGGAAACGGTTTATCTACATAGGTTGGGTGGCCTGCACCGGTGGGAAACTTCTTGTATGTACCTGTGGTGTCGTGACACACAAGACAATCCACATTGACTTCAGAGCTGAAATCGAACGAACTATCTTTCCAGCCATAGCCGATATGACAACTGGTACAACGGGCATAGTTGGACTCGATACTGCCGCAAAAACTGTTGATAATCTCACGCTTTCCTAATATCTCTCCGGTATCCGGGTGGGTAAGCCTCCAGTTCCAGTGTTTTGTTTTGTGTATCTGTTTGGCCGCTTCCGTATGGCAACTCAGACAGGCTTTGGTGACAGCCGGACCATTTTCAAAGGTTTTTTTCAGCGCCTCGAATTTCGTATGATCGGCGGTGGAATCACCCAAGGCGCTTTCAGCCAAGAGCGATGCGGGTAGCAGAATCAGGACACTAACTACCACTCTTCGCAGCAACTGCAAAGTGACGGTTTGGCCTCGTCGCATGGTTCGCCTCTCTTTAGATAATTGAGGCACGGGCCTCGCCAGTGATGGAGGCCTGTGCCGACAATGCAGGAGTTAGAAGGTCACCTCACTCACCGCAATCAGTTTGGGTGTGACCAGATCAGCAGGCAAGTGCGAGAATTTCTCAACCAGAGCAGGCCATAGTAGATTGTAATAAAGCTCTCCTCTAACCAATGTCACCCCAGCCGCAGGAATATCATAGGAGAGCACCCGCTCTTCATGTGGTTTAAGCCGCGAATCCAATCCCAGCTGAGTTGCCACTGGCGGCAACGCAGGATCACCTTTGTCGTCTGCAAGACGATAGGCAAAATAGGCCTTCGCATCGCTTTTTGCCGGGTGACCCTGAGCGTTTTCCCAGACCAAATTACCTTTGTCATCATAGGCGGAAAGTTTCAGATAGATATTCCTGAACGGAGCACCTGTCGGCAAACTGTGCGGTTGCATATTCTTCAGTGTAACGGTGGTTTTCAGCTGTTTGCCTTCTGCAGCAGAATCCACACTAAAGACCACACTGCGACTGAGCATAGCGTCGCCATGTCCTCCATTCATACTATGGTTAGCCATACCACCGGCAATTGGCATGTGACAGGATTGGCAATTGACATTGCTACCGGCGTACTCATTCCCGGTCTGACACAAGGGAACGCCGTGTGGATTATTTCGCTTATCGTGACAACCCATACAAGCGGCATTGGTCTTCATCAAGCGGGGATTATCCGCCATTGGCAGAGCTGGAATTGGCACTCCGTCGAGTTCCAATGCTCCCTGGGTATGTGGATTGGGCTTGCTATCATCATCTGCGGGCAGACCACCAAAGAGGTCATCCGAGTTGGACAATTTACCGAGCTCCTGATCGAAGCCTTGTGGCCCCTGAAGCGTATTGGAACGCACATACGCCTTCAGGCCCAACAGCATTTTGCCGTCCTGCCCTGTCGTCCCTTTGAACTTGGCCAAAGTATGGCAGGCGACACAGTTGACTCCTTCAGAGTAAGCGGCCTTGGCATCCAGCTTCGTTGACTGATCGACAGCCGCATTGGGCGCGTGGCATTGAAGGCAAACCGGGTACTTGCCCGACGCTATGTGCTTTACACCCTCCTCGGTGGGGCTGCCCACGACCTTTTTATAGAAGGTCGCATGTATCGGATCAGCCAGAGCGGTACTCTGGGCGTGCATGGAGCCTTTCCATTGCTGATAGATCTCTTTGTGGCACTGTTTGCAAACCTCTGCAGAGATCAGATGAACGGTATCCGCGCCAATAGCGGGAATCGTTATCGCTAGTGGGGCGAAAACCAACAGCATGAGTGAAAATAGGCGGGCACAACAACGCCTTGGAGTACGGGACGCATCCATGATATTCCTCCTTGAGAGACGATTGATATTGAAGCTTACTTCTTACTTCTTATTGCTTCCGCGAAAAGTCTTGCACAGAAATTTTAATGACCCTAATCATGGTCTCATCATCTTCGCCTGTTATGCTGGGAAACGCATGTGATTTCACTCGGCGTGTTGATAAACATAGCAGTACTCGATCCATGCGAGCCTTCACTCAGCTGTCTCCTTGACAGGCTCCTACGCCAACCAATCAAGCACAATTATGACGACGACCAGTCTCTCTGGCGGAGTCAGGTAAAGGAGTAACGATGATTCGCCAAGTGGAGCATTGGGTCTATGTTCTGACACTGGTACTTGTTTCTTCGCTGACTGATTCCTTTGCCGCAAAGGTCTCACTGCAACCCGAGCAATGGGGTGATCCAGAAGGGGAGCCGTGTATCAGCTGTCACGCGAAGTCCTCACCAGGTTTGACTGAACAGTGGCGCAAGAGCAAGCATGCCGAGGCGAAGGTCAATTGCCTCGACTGTCATAAGGCGGATACGGATGACACTGATGCGATCACGCACGAGGGAGCTATTATCGCTACCATTGTCTCGCCCAAAGATTGCAGTCGCTGTCACACTGCAGAGTACGAACAACAGAGAGGCTCCGTTCACTCTGAAGCAGCGACTCTGATCGAAAATCGCTTGCCCGCCCTGGCTGGCCATGTTGGTGGTGACGCCATCGTAGCCGCCGGCTGCAATCAGTGTCATGGCTCTAGAGTGCGACTGAAAGGTGACGGCACTCTTGACGCGACCACCTGGCCGAATTCCGGTATTGGCAGAATCAACCCCGATGGTTCAAAGGGGTCCTGCTCCGCCTGTCATGGACGACATGCCTTTTCCAAGTCACAGGCCCGAGAGCCCAGCGCCTGTATCCGCTGCCATGCAGGCCCCGATTCACCGGACAAGGCGATCTACGAAGCCTCGAAGCACGGCATGATCTATAGTGCAAAGCGATCCGAAATGGCCCTCGACAGTGACGAGTGGGTAGCCGGCAAGAACTATGCAGCTGCACCTACCTGTGTGACCTGCCATATGGGAGCCGCAGGGAAACTCAAAGGCACACACGATGTGGGCATGCGTAATGTCTGGAGTCTCAACACCCGCGTATCCGTTCGTCAGCAGTTGGTTGTGTTCGAGAGCGGGGAAAAACTCGAGTTACCCTCTACCCTTCCCAGCCCCAGACGAGGCAGTGAGTTGAGCAAAACCGACGGCACCCTGGGTGTTGTCAAGGCTGTTGCCAGCGCCCGGAGACGCCGCCAAGCGATGAGCCTGGTCTGTCTGGAGTGTCACGCCAAAGCCTTCACCGAAAACTTTATGCAGCAGTTCGATGCGGTAGTCCAACTCTACAATGATAAATTCGGCCACCCCGCGGAACGAATCATGCAGACCCTCTACCAGGAGAATCTGCTGACACCTACACCGTTTGATGAGCCGATTGAATACACCTACTGGGAACTCTGGCACGACGAAGGCGCGCGCGCTCGTCACGGCGCAGCCATGGCCAGTCCCAACCATACCTGGTGGGAGGGCATGTATCAGGTGGGCCGTAACTTTTATGCCAACTTCCTACCCCAGGTCATCCTCGTAGCGGGCAAAGAGCGAGGCGAGCAGCTGATCAAGGAGCAGGTGCGTGACTTGGAGTTGCATGATTGGCTGAACCAGCCGCAGATGGCTAATCCGATTCTGGGCTACGGCCAGGGCCTGACGCCCCATGAGTAAGTTCCGACTCCCGGTCAGAATCAGCCGTCACCTGTTCTATGCCCTGGTTATCGGCGGCATGGTGGGAATCAGCTTTGTACTCTTCCTCATCGAGTTTGATCGCCTGACCAGTACCGAGGCCTTCTGTACCAGTTGTCATTCGATGGAACTGGCGGCTAAGCCCTACCGACAATCGCCGCACTATCTACCTGTATCGGGTGTGCGTGCCAGTTGCGGTGACTGTCATGTCTCTGAAGAGGTCTTCGCCGCCACCTGGGATCACTTGATGGGTGGAAAGGATCTATTAGCGCAGCTGTTCGGACCAGACTACGACGACCCGGCGACAAACGCTCTTCATCTGCCGGATGCAGCCTTCACTGCCCGTCGTTGGTTCCAGGCAAACGATTCAGAACCCTGTAAACGCTGTCATCAGCGCGAAGCCATACAGGGAACGCGTGCAAATACACTGGCAATTCATCTTGAGGAGGCCGAGGGTAAAACCTGCATCGACTGCCATATCAATTTAGTCCATCGAAGAGTACCCGATGAACGAACATTCAAGCGTGCTGAGTGGAACCGTATGATTGAGGTGGAATTCGACCTGGAGCCGGGCAGCGCCGAACGGCTCCTGAATGAATAGTTCATCCGGCCCGTTCTATACAGAAGGGAGACTCACACCGCTGTAAAGCAACAACAGATCCAGCCGACCGGGTAGACCCGCCGCTGTCTGTTTACTGAGTGCAGTCTTTGAGCATCAGACCCGGGATCAGAGAGATGATCACAGTCACGAGAATTATCGCCGGACTAGCCAGCACCAGACCCAATGCCAGTGGTTGTATGAAGAGTAGGTTGACTGACGGGGCGAGCAGATGCGCGATAACTTCGAGGAACATGCCGATGATCAGGAACACACCGGCCAACATGACGACTTTACGTAACCGTTTACAATCCAGGATTGCCATAACTCACCTCGTTACTACTTAAGGCAGTACTAATATAATGCTCCCTCTCAACCAAATCAATCAGTGATATTTGTCAATTTCGCTCCTGACTGACTCGCTCGGGCAGTTCCCTCTGCCCTACTCTAATTATCGACCATATTAGCATTTTCTGAAATTTTGATATTCTATGAATGGTTAAGTTCATACTATTTTGCAATCAGCCTCACAAAAAAACCCTTAAGAAATAATAAAACGACCCTTTCCCTTTGTTTTGATTGATTTTTTATCCCAGATCCTCATCCTCCCTATAGCCCGCTTCCAGAAAGCGGGGGGTACACAAAGCGAGAAACACCAGGTCGCATCCTCCGGTATTCCTTATCCTTTGCCGGCAGCCTGCAGGAATCAGCACCACATCGCCGACGGAAACCCGACTCGGTTCAAGATCACCGATTTCCACCATTGCATCCCCCTGCAGGATCACATAGCGCTCAATCCTCTCCTCGAGTCGATGCCACCGCGTTTGCTCACCCGCCCTTACACGCACCCGGGCTACCGACAAGTCGGGGTCAACGTCAGAATTGGAAAGTTCGTTGATAAAACATCCTTCACGAAAGAAATATTCCTTCTCAGGGTCATAAGTCAGTATGTTTGGCAGCATGGCAGCTCAGTCTTGTCTGGAAGAAGAGGAAGATTCAAACTCGATTTGCGCGTGAGAATGGCCAAACCGGCGCCCTACGCTACCCCGACTGGATGCAACAGGAGTCGGCTCTCCGCGCCAGCCTGGCCCGATTGATCAATGCACCCTCAATTGATGACATCGCGCTGTTGAAAAGCACATCTGAGGGACTCTCCGTGGTTGCCCACGGCCTGGCTTGGCAAGCGGGAGATAACGTAGTCTCCATCGCCCAGGAGTTTCCCTCTAACCGGATCGTCTGGCAATCACTCGAGCCCAGAGGCGTCGAGGTACGGCTGCTTGACCTGGAGGCTGAAAGCGATCCGGAGCAGGCGCTGATGGCACTCTGCGACAAAAACACACGGCTGTTGGCCGTCAGCTCAGTGCAGTATGCCACTGGTAGACGGATGAGACTGTCGGATCTGGGTCAGTTCTGCCGCCAAAACCATATCCTCTTCGTGGTCGATGCCATCCAGAGCCTGGGCGCCTTGCCGTTCGACCTGAATGAGACCCTGGCGGATGTGGTGGTGGCGGATGGCCACAAATGGATGCTGGGCCCAGAGGGACTCGCCCTTTTCTACTGTCGTGCCGAGCTGCGTGAGCGTCTGCAACTGCATCAGTACGGTTGGCACATGGTCGAGACGGCATGGGACTTCGAGGCCAGCAGTTGGCGGCCCGCCGACAGCGCCCGGCGTTTCGAGTGCGGCAGCCCGAACATGTTGGGGGCGCATGCCCTGCTGGCCAGCCTGGAGCTGCTACAGGGTATCGGTATCGAACAGATCCTATCTCGCATCGAGGTAAATACCGCTGCATGTATCGAGCAGATCGACCGCCGGGGCTTTGAACTCCTGACCCCGCGAGCCCGGGATCAACGGGCCGGCATTGTCACCTTTCGTGTTCCCGACAGCGATACTCATGCCTTGCAGCAGGAGCTGATGAAACACAAGGTTGTCTGTGCCGAACGCGGTGGAGGCATTCGGTTTTCCCCCCACTTCCACAACACCCCTGAACAGATCGCACGCGCCTTCGAGACCCTCGATCAGCTGAGATCCCAATCCTCATATTAAAGCTTGCTTATTTAATGATTCAGATCAAGAAAAAATGGTGAGACTGTCTTATATTAATCAACAGGTTCTACAAAGGATGGTCACCCACGTGAAGAACCTGCTTGTCAGAAAAAGGCCAACATAAGCGCTCATCGCGAAGCGCCAAGCAAAAAGAGATACGAAGGAGAATGCCTACCATGAAAAAAATTCTTAAAACATCCGTTGCCACTCTCATTGTCGGTTCCGCCCTGGTTGTCGCCATCCCGGCTCAGGCCTTCTGGGGTCCATTCGATTGGTTTGATGATGACTACTACGACGGCCCCTGGGGTCCCTACGGCTATGGTCCCTACGGCTATCCCGGCTACTACGGTTATCCAGGTTACGGGTATGGCTATCCTGGCTATGGTTATGGCTATCCAGCTTATGGTTATGGCTACCCTGGCTACGGCTATGGCTACCCTTATGCCGCACCCGCTGCCCCTGCCAGCGCCCCTGCCGCCAAGAGCGAATAGCCATCGCTGGCCTACCCCTGAAACCCCGCCCTTGTGGCGGGGTTTTTGTTTCAGCCCCAGTTGTTCTAAAGTGCTCTCTCTCTTCAACATTCAGATAACTCAACATGCAAGACAGCCACATCTCGCTCGCACACGGTAACGGCGGGCGCTACATGCGCGAACTGATCGAAGAACTTTTTGCCCGCCACCTCAGCAACCCGCATCTGGATGTTCAGGCCGATGCGGTCTGTCTACCTCTGAAGCAGGACGGTGACCTGCTCTTCACCACTGACGGTTTCACGGTTCAGCCTCTGGAGTTTCCCGGCGGCAACATCGGTTCCCTGGCTGTGCATGGCACCACCAACGATCTGGCCGTCAGTGGCGCCATCCCGCGCTATCTGAGCCTCAACGCCTTTATCGAAGAGGGCTTCGAGGTGGCTCAGCTGGAACGTATCATTCAGGGTATCGCCGAAGCGGCAAAAGCGATCGATGTGGAGGTGGTAGCCGGAGACACCAAAGTGGTACGGCGCGGTGAGGGGGGTGGCGTCTATCTGGCAACCACCGGTATCGGGATTCGACAGAATGGCCTGGAGATCGGCATGCATCGAATAAAGGCGGGCGATCAGATTCTTGTCAGCGGCCCTGTGGGCGATCACGGTATTGCCGTGATGCTGGCGCGGGAGCAGTTTGGCCTACGCGGTGACCTGCTCTCCGATGCCGGCAGTGTGCTGCCGCTGACGCGCACCCTGCTCGATCTGCCGGGGCTGCACTTCATGCGCGACCCCACCCGGGGTGGTCTGGCTACGGTCGCTCATGAAATCAGTCGCGCTACTCAGTTACAGGTCAGGCTGTCACAACCAGCCATTCCTATTCGTGACGCAGTCGTTTCGGTGTGTGAAATGCTCGG
>JARRNY010000001.1:0-11816 GCA_037384445.1 Candidatus Thiodiazotropha sp. | reverse complement strand
CGGCAGCCCTGATCGGCGAGGTGACAGAGAACGACGCCTTGGTTGTACTTGAGACCGAACTGGGCGGCTCTCGCATTCTGGAAGAGCTGGAGGACGACCCCCTGCCTCGCATTTGCTAGCCCGAATATTTCATACGGCCGATTAGCAAAAGGATTCTCGAGTTCCCGGGTGAAACATTCGGGCTAGCGCATTATAAGGTGCAGGTGTCTCTACCGGCCGGAAGTTCCCGGCCGGGGAATCCCGGATTTACTGAATCTGCAAGCGACTGTCCAGGCCACTCCAACTACCCAGCATCTCGGCAGCACCAGCGCCAAATTTGCGGGCGAAACGATCCCAGATCTCTTCCTGAGGCGTAAAATCGACGGTCTCCTTGGCGCCGATCACCTCCCGAGCAACATAGCTGGTGCTTCCGAACTCATCAACCAGCCCCAGTTTCTGCGCCGTTTCACCACCCCAAAAGAGTCCGCTGAAAATTTCCGGGTGTTCCTGATACTTGAGGCGATCGCCGCGTCCCTCTTTCACTGCGTCGATGAAATTCTGGTGCACCTCGGCCAGCATCTGATCCATGTGGGCTGTGTCCTCAGGCCTCACCGGAGAGAAGGGATCGAGCAATCCCTTGTGTTGACCTGCAGTCATCAGACGACGTTCGATACCCAGCTTATTCATTGCATCGACGAACCCGAAGCTCCGGATAACGACACCGATGGAGCCGACAATACTCCCCTCGTCCGCGTAGATTTTGTCAGCCGCTGCCGCGATATAGTAGCCACCGGAGGCACAGACATCGACACACACTGCGTAGACCGGGATATCCGGATACTTCTCACGCAACCTCACCAGCTCGCGGTTGATATATCGCGACTGTACTGCACTGCCGCCCGGAGTATTCAGACGCAGGATCACCCCTTTGGTCTTCTCGTCCTCGAAGGCGTTGCGCAAGCCGGTAACAATCTTATCCGCACTCGCCTTGGTCTCAGCCGCAATCACCCCCTCAACCTTCACGACTGCAGTGTGCTCCTTTGCACTCGCCTGGCTCAAATCCATATCACCAGACCAAAACATCAGACCCAACAGCAGGAAGAGATAGCTGAATCCCAGAAATTTGAAAAAGATACCCCAGCGCCGTCTGCGGCGATTTTCGTTCAATGAGGCATTGAGCATCTGCTGCAGCATCTCCCGTTCCCAACGGCTAGGTTCGTCTTGATTTCGGGAAGGGTTATGGTCTTGATCTGACATCTGATTTCCTATCGTGATAAATAATAATTTTGTGATTTCAACGGATTTAACAATTTTCTTCAAGCCAGCTAGGCAGCTGAGTAATCTTCCCCAGGCAGTCGAGTGGCCGGTGCTTCAATAATCTCTCCCGGTCATGTACACCATAATCGACGCCCAATGACGCCACGCGAGCGTTGGACGCCATCTGCAGATCGTACTCGGTATCTCCGATCATCAGCGCCCGACTTGGCAGCACACCCAGTTGATCGAGGATCTGGTGCAACATTTCAGGATGGGGTTTGGAAAATGTCTCATCTGCAGTTCGGGTGGCGTGAAAATAGTCTCCCAGCCCCGTCGTTTCGAGGGCATGATCCAGGCCGCTGCGTCCCTTGCCGGTGGCCACCGCCAGGAAATAACCAGACCGGTGCAGGGTATCGAGAACCTCACGCGTACCCTCGAACAGTTCGGAGGGCGCCTCCTTGGCGGTAAAAAAATGTGAGCGATAGCGCTCGGCGATATCGAGATGGAGATGATCGTCCCCATCCGGAAAGAGGGAGTGCACTGCTTCCCGCAGCCCCAGGCCGATGATATTTCTAATCGCCTCACGGCCGGGTGATGTCAGCCCAAGATCCTCCACCGCAGCTTCGACACAGGCCACGATGCGGGCTTCGGAATCCATTAAAGTTCCGTCCCAATCAAATACTAACAACTCATACTTCATTAAATTTCTTCAACTTTGAGAGGACCGTTTGCAGCTCATCCGGCAGTGGGGCCTCGATAACCATGTCACGTTTCTCTCCCGGCCAGCGGAAGCGGATCTGATGCGCATGCAGAAACAGACGCTTCAGCCCCTGCTCCCGCAGCTGTCGATTTGCCGCCTCGTCCCCATATTTGGTATCACCCAACACCGGAGAGCCAAGCCAGGCACTGTGCACCCGAATCTGATGGGTACGCCCGGTGATCAGTTCCACCTCGACCAGGGTGGTATCCGCATAGCGCTGCAGACGCTTGAAGCGAGTCTCGGATGGCTTTCCCTCAGGATCGACCCGCACCACCCGCTCACCACCCTTTAGGGTATTTTTCAGCAGCGGAACATCGACACGCTTGGCGCCTTTACGCCAACTGCCGGCCAACAGCGCAAGATACCGCTTATCGACCCGATTTTCGCGAATGAGTTCATGCAGAATCCGCAAGACAGCGGGTTTCTTGCTGATCAACAGGCAGCCGGAGGTATCCCGATCAAGCCGGTGTACCAGCTCCAGCCGGGAGGCATCGGAACGTACTGCCCGCAAAGCCTCGATCACTCCAGCACTGATGCCGCTGCCGCCGTGCACCGCCATGCCAGAGGGTTTATTGATGACGATGATACGCTCGTCTTCATACAGAATTGTGTCATCCAGGCGAGCCTTCAGCTTTTCCGAGGGAGGCGCCGGGACGGACTGGTCCAGGCGGACTGGTGGAATACGCACCAAATCGCCCGCCTGTAGCCGGTAGACGGCCTTCACCCGGCCTTTGTTTACCCTGACCTCCCCTTTGCGCAGGATGCGGTAGACAAGACTTTTCGGCGCCCCTTTGAGATAGCGGATCAGGAAATTGTCGATTCGCTGTCCAGCGTCGTCTGGCGTCACTTCGTAAAATGCGACAGATGGAGAATTCTTTTTTGATTCTGACATTTAGCGCCAACTTATTTCGGCTGTAACATTGATGTCACGAGTGAAGGTTGCTATATTCCATGGCGGATTTTCCGATACGGGCCAGGATCCTACTCAGCCCATATCTGCGCGGCAAACGATGGCTGCAGCCCAACACGGCGCAAACATCGTTTGTGCGTTTGCAACGGTGCCCTTCGGGCCTGACTTTGACTGATACCTTGCAGCCGCGCCAAAGCAACTCATAGCGACGACCGAAATCCATACAGGTCTTCGCGGCGATCTAATTACCGGCAGCCCAATGCCTGCCTGATCGCCCTGCTTTGTGCGCCTTCAAGTTCGGACCTCAGCAGATTCCCGAGCGGCGGACTTTAACAGTTTTTCGACTGACCGAGCCAGTTTTCCGATAGACGCCAGACTTGCGTTAGCAGTCTGTAAATGGGTCTGTTCCCTTGGCTATCCGGGGTGAATCATCCTTGGATAAGCCCTGACACGCCATGATGTCCCAGGGAAAAATCGACTTCGATCAGTTGATTGGACAATTTAATGAAACGAATGCTGATCAACGCAACTCAGCCTGAAGAGTTGCGTGTTGCCATTGTCGATGGCCAAAAACTTTTCAATCTCGACATCGAAGTTCCCGGCCGGGAACAGAAAAAAGCCAACATCTACAAAGGACGCATCACCCGCGTCGAACCCAGTCTGGAGGCGGCCTTCGTCGAATATGGCTCCGAGCGCCACGGCTTTCTGCCGCTGAAGGAGATCTCGCGCAGCTACTACAACGAAAAAGCCAGGAGCAGCGGCGGAAGGGTCAATATCCAGGAGGCCATCAACGAGGGACAGGAGGTCATCGTCCAGGTCGAAAAAGAGGAGCGAGGCAACAAAGGCGCCGCTCTGACCACCTTCATCTCCCTGGCCGGTCGCTACCTGGTGCTGATGCCCAACAACCCCCGCGCAGGTGGCGTCTCACGCCGCATCGAGGGACAGGACCGCACTGAATTGCGCGAAGCCATGAGCGAGCTGCAGCTACCCGAAGACATGGGCCTGATCGTGCGCACCGCCGGCATCGGCAAGAATTCTGAGGAGCTGCAATGGGATCTGGACTACCTGCTCCAGCTCTGGCAGGCCATCGAACACTCAGCGGAAAAACCGTCACCTTTCCTGATCTACCAGGAGAGCAACGTCATCATCCGCTCCATCCGCGACTATCTGCGGGCCGACATTGGCGAGATCGTGATCGACGATGCCGAGGTCTTCTCCCAGGCCGAGCGCTTCATCAATCAGGTGATGCCGCAGTATGGCAAGAAGCTGCGTCGGTACGATGACGAGGTCCCTCTCTTCAGCCGCTATCAGATCGAGAGTCAGATCGAATCGGCCTTCCAGCGCGAGGTCAGACTTCCCTCCGGTGGCGCCATCGTAATTGACCATACCGAGGCCCTCACCTCCATCGACATTAACTCGGCCCGCGCCACCAAGGGTGCCGATATCGAAGAGACGGCGCTCAACACCAATCTGGAGGCAGCCGATGAGGTTGCCCGCCAGCTGCGCCTGCGCGACCTCGGCGGTCTGTTTGTCATCGATTTCATCGACATGACCCCATCCCGAAATCAGCGTGAGGTGGAGAACCGCCTGAAAGATGCACTTAAGCAGGATCGTGCCCGGGTGCAGATTGGGCGTATCTCCCGTTTCGGCCTGCTGGAGATGTCTCGCCAGCGTCTGCGCCCCTCACTCGGTGAGGCGAGCGAGCAGGTCTGCCCACGCTGCTCTGGCCACGGCACCATCCGTGGTGTCGAGTCCCTATCCCTCTCGGTGCTTCGCATCATCGAGGAGGAGGCAATGAAAGAGAACACGGGCCGCATCCTGGCCCAGTTACCGGTGGATATGGCAACCTTTCTGCTGAATGAAAAACGCCAGATCATCCACGATATCGAACAGCGCCAATCTATCGAAGTGGTGTTGATACCCAATACCCACCTGGAAACTCCCAACTACACCATCGAGCGTGTTCGTACCAGCGACATGCCCGAAGACGGTGAGGATATTTCCAGTTACAAAATGGTCACAGAAACCCCGGAGCAGAGCCTGGAGCAGGATAAGGTCAATCCGCCCAAAGTCGAACAACCGGCGGTTAAGGCGATTGCACCCTCCACACCGGCCCCCCAGCGGGCAGCTCCCCCCGCCGCGAAAGAGGCAGAGCTTTCGCAGCAGGAGACAGGTTTTCTGAAGAAATTCCTGACCAGCATCTTCTCGCCCAAGGCGCCCACTCCCAGCGAAGAGAGCGAACCTGTCAAGGACGAGACAGAGAACAAGAACCGTCGCAACACCAGGTCAGGCAGCGGCGAGCGCAGCAACCGAAACAACGGCTCACGCGGTCGCGGCCGCGGACGTCAGGACAACAGATCCAAAGACGGGGCCGCTACCAAACCCCGAGCAACCGAGAATAAGAGTGCTGCCAGGAAACCGGCAGAGGCTGAGGTCAAAGTTGAGAGCGAAGCTACCGAGACGAATCAGGGCGAGGCGCCAAAGCCAAAGAGTTCTCGCCGTGGACGCCGCGGCGGACGTCGTCGTCGCTCCTCTGGCAGCGGAGAGAGACAAGCGGCTCAAGCCAACGAGAACCGCGGCAACAATGCCCCCACGCCCAGTGATGCCACCGACAGCCAAGCTTCCGGTAACGAGAAACGATCCCGTCCCGCGCGCAAACCCCGCGCCCCCAAGCCAGAAAGAGCGCCAACATCGGAAAAGCGTGATGAGCCAGCCCGCAATCGCCGTGAGCAACGACAGCCCACGGAGACCAAGCCCAGTGTGAGTAATGAGTCGCCGTCGGAATCAGCACCGCAAAGCAAGCCTGCTGCGGATAGCCAAGCAAAACCGGAGACACCGGCGCAAAGCAAACCTGCTGCGGCCAGCCAAGCCAAACCGGAGACACCGACGCAAAGCAAGCCTGCTGCGGCCAGCGAAGCCAAACCGGAGACACCGACGCAAAGCAAGCCTGCTGCGGCCAGCGGAGCCAAACCGGAGACACCGGCGCAAAGCAAACCTGCTGCGGCCAGCCAAGCCAAACCGGAGACACCGACGCAAAGCAAACCTGCTGCGGCCAGCGAAGCCAAAACGGAGACACCGGCGCAAAGCAAACCTGCTGCGGCCAGCGAGGCCAAACCGGAGACACCTAAGCAAAGCAAGCCAGCTACGGCCAGCGAAGCACAACCAAAGGCGCAGCCTCAAAACACCGCTGCTTCCAACAAAGACGCGAAACCGGCATCAGCGTCTCAAGGCAAGTCGACCGATGACAAACCGGCCAGACAGGCAGCTCCCGCTCAGGTAAGCAAAGCTGCTGCTGAAAAGCCCAAAAAACCCGCCAGTGTCAGCGACACTGCCGCTTCAGCGGTCAAGCTTCAGCAGGTAGAGACGAAAAAGAGCGTGGAGACAGCTGCCAACAAACCACCTGCAGCGGTGGCACCACAACGTCAATCGGCACCCCAGCAAGCACAAGGTGAGTCAACGCCGACCAAGCGTGAGGTTAAACCCGCCGCAGCCGCCAGCGAACAGCCGACTCCACCAGCTTCTACTGGTTCAGAAGGACCGGGAAAAACGGAGTGATCCGATAAGCAACGCCCCGGTTATCAGACCGGGGCGCTTTACCGTCAAGTCTCAGCGAGCATGCTGCTGCAGAATGTGATCCAACAGGCCCCTTGAGGCCTCCTCCACCATATCGAACACCCGATCAAAACCGGCTACCCCACCGTAGTAGGGATCAGGCACCTCTTTTTCGGGGCGCTGTGGAGCGAAGTCCATGAAAAGATGGAGACGATCTTCATAACCCGACGGGCAGATTGTCATCAGATCCCTGTAGTTGTCCCGATCCATTGCCATGAGATAGTCGAAGCGCTCGAAATCCTCAGAGATCGCCTTACGGGCACGCAGATCGCTCAGATCTATGCCCCGCTTCACGGCAGTCTCTCTCGCTCGTCGGTCAGGCGGTTCTCCCACATGGTAAGCGATGGTGCCGGCAGAGTCGGTCACGATGCTGTCAGACAACCCCTCACGCTCAACCAGCGCGCGAAATACGCCATGCGCCGTTGGTGATCGGCAGATATTGCCCATGCAAATAAAGAGTACGGAAACTTGTTTCATAAGGATAATGCGTAAGATCTGAAAGAAAAAAACCTATACCGAGCACAATAGCTGCGGCAAGAAACGGTGGTTGGGTAACATGGGTTAACGCCTTAACGGCGGCCGTACAGGGATTTTGAATGGCACGTTTGGCCGCTTCCCGGCTGCCCCCGATGCCTCATCGATCTCCAGTTTCAGGGTAATCTCTTTGGGACCCTGCTGTATGGTGACCGACTCCTCGCTGACACCTGTCACCTTCCAGTTACCGTGGCTCATGCCCTGCGAGAGCCGCAGCAGTTCATTCGTCTGCAGATCGGTGATGACCGCCACTTTGTTCTGCGGCGTGATCGCGACACCCTCGAGCTTCAGACGCAAGGGGACAACCGGTACCTTGTTTTGTGCCGTATCGGTCGGCTTTTCAGGAGGGGTACGGCCCTCGGTAAATAGCGGACGCTCTGTGATTTCTCTAAGACTATTGATTGGTGCCGGCACGAAGGGTGGGACCTGTTGCGCTTTGCTCTCAGTCGCGACTGAATCAACTGGTTTAATCGCAAACTCATACTGTGAAGCCACATCTTGCTTCCATTGCAGATAGAGCAGTCCACCGAGCAGTGCGGATGCAAGCAGCAACACCAGGCTCATACCGCTGACATAGGAACGGATGCCATTCACGACTGATTGCCCCGCATATAACCCGAGAGCTGAAAGTCGATATCCAACTGGGACATGGCCTTTTCGATAGCCTCGTTGGCTGGTAAGCGGCGACGCGCCACCTGTCGGCTGCGAACCGTGATGTTCTGCAGAAAAAGGTAGGGCTTTCTCGACTCAAGTGCATGGAAAATCTGCACCATGTCCTCCAACGTGCTCTTCATACGGATGCGAATCGAAACACGTCTGAAGCCTTGCTCCTCCCCCATCTTCATCACCTGGGTGCTGAGTATCTCCCCCTGATGACCGGCGATCACCTGTTTGACGATACGCTGCAGCTCTGCAGTTGCCAGAGACTCCGTATCGCTCTGCAGGTAGCGGCGGTCCTGCTGCTGAAAGCGCTGTAGCTGCTGATACTTGGCCTGATATTGATCACTGTGCTGCGCCACTCGTTGATAGACCTCAAGCTGATCATTCATGCTCCTGATCAACTCATCATAGTGGCTGTTCATGGTGAGCGCTGGCAGGGCTATCGCGGCAACGATCAGGACCAGGGCAACAATCAGAAGCAGCAGGGCAAGCAGACGGCTATGACGCCGGTTCAGGTTGGCGATCATCCCTTTGGTTCCTCGGTCGTCTCCAATTCAGCCGAGATATGGAAACGCTCGGTATTGTTCTGTCGATTCTGCGTTACCGGCGAGCGAAAAGAGACATTACGAAACAGCGGCGAAGCGTCGATCAGCGGAATCAGGGCCGCAGCGGCAACCGATTGGCCATGCAGATGAACGACACCCTGGCGCAGTTCCAGGTTGCTGATCCAGGTGTCGTCCGGAATCACCAGCGTCAGTTCGTTGATGATCTGTGTAAGTTGCAGGGAGTCGTGCTTCTTTGTCTCGAGAAAGCGGTTCTCCAGTTCCGCCTGCTCCAGCTTTCCCCTCAGCGCGACAGCTTCTGCCGACTGCTGTTTAAAGTGGACCAGCTTCTCTTCAACGGTTTTCGCATAGACCGATTTCTGCCACACCGGCAGTGCCAGGTTACCGATCAGCAGTGCCAGAAAGGTCAACATGAGAAAGTAGTTGACCAGCCGGTAGGCTTTTTGCGGTTTACGACGCTTCTCAACTGGAAGCAGATTAACCCGGTTGAAGATGGCGGTATGTTCTTCGCAGGGGGAGATGGCATTGATACTGACGTTCTGACTCTGCAAAAGATCCAGGGCATAGCTCAGCTTATCGATGGGTGCCAGGATCAGAGAGACATCAAGTGTTCGGGCCTGTTTGTCCCGCTCATTGACGATGTAGTCGTAGTAGACCTGATCCGGCGTGAAGGGTGTCTGGCGGTCCATTTCGAAAGAGAGCACCTCGCGCAGATTCTCTTCCGTTTCGAGCGGCAGGGTGACCTTCTTGATGAGATACTTTTTCTTTTCCAGGCAGAGCCTGATCTCGCTCGCAGCACCAAGAATTCGGCGCAGCTCCGGATCATCAAAATCGATTCCGCTGTGAAAGTTTTCGCTGACCTCTTCGCCGGTTCTACCGTGATTGACCAGACGTAGCGTCTCGTCAGCGTAGAAAAGCTTCAACGGGCGACCGTTCTGAAACAGCGATACCACAGAATCCGGCAACATGGAGGCAATCTCGCTCCCCCACCAGAAGAAGAACTCACGCAACTGAAAATTGATCGAACTGACTGCCATAAGTTGTATGCCGTGTGCGCCCTCGCCTACTCAATAGAGCGTGTGCCAGGCGAAAATCTTGAAAGGCTTGTCGCGCAGATTGCTTTTCTTCACGTCGACCAAGACCGAGGATCGGCCACCACCCTCGGTGGTTGCCTCAATGCTGATGCGGTAGCTGTCGCTCAGCGTCTGTCCCTGGCCATCAAACTCCGTATTTCCGCTGTTGATATCAGCCAGGCCGCTGTCGAGTTGATCGAAAGCCTCTGCCACCTGACTGTTGGCCAACGCCCTGTCTCCCTGGAGAATCTCAATCAGCTCTTGAGCCGCATAATTGTTATCGACCTGGCTCTGGCCTGAGTAGACCGTCACATACGGGACGAGCTTTTCCACTGAATCCCGATTGAATCCCATAACATAACCGAGCTCATCAACACTTTCCAGGTCTCTGTCAGTGGCGCCATAATCGAGACCGGCCCGCTTATAGTCATCGTCTTCCGCGCCATTGAGCCGTCTCTGATCATCGCCGTCCCGCCAGTCGTTCAGGGTATCGACCAGCTGCTCTCTCACTTCCGGCTTTTCATCGATCAGTACAAAGAGATTGTACAGGAGATCCCGTGTCGCATGGTTGAGATCGACCAGGCCTGCCGCATTACGGATGGCGATCTGCACGCTCCCGCCTGCCAGCTGTAACTCATGCACCTCGCCGTTGACCGCCCAGCGCTGGTCGCTGTTGCCGGCCATCAGCTCCAGCAGGGCTCGGCTGAGTCCCGTTTTAACCAGTAACGACGCCTTCTGCCGCTCCACCAGATTGCCGGCCATACGCGTCTCCACTCGCGAGTGGGTGGCAAAACTGGCTGCCACGATCGTTAACAGCACGACCAGCCATAGCACCATGACCAGTGCGATACCTCGCTGCTGCCGATGACCTCTGGCAGCACGGGGGGGCTGGTCCTCTATCAGCGCGACAGCGATCATCGCGATTGCCCCGAGCCATCTACCAGTAGCCGGATGAACTGGGTCGAGGCGCCCTTCTCCCCTTCAGTGCCGAGGAACTCGATCTTCACCATCTCCGGATAGCTGTTTAGACTCTCCTCCCACTGCTCCCACCAATCGCGCTTGCCATTGGGGTCTTTCAAACCAAAGTAGGAGAAGGTCACCCCCCCTGTATCGGGAAACAACAGACGCTGCTCACCCTCGCCTGGCAGCAGGAACTCGGTAGTGTCCGGGCGATATGGCGCATAGTAGAGCACCAGACCCAGCCGGCTTTCGCTGTCGATCTCCTGACTGAGCATATATTCGAACAGACCGCCGCTGCGAAACTGCAGTGGAGCGCGGGATATGAAATGGACCCTAGTGGGTTCGCCGGAAAAGGCCAGTCGCTTGCTGCCGCCGGCCTGCCACACCAGGGGAGAGAGATGGCGCAGGGATGCCAACATCCGGTCGTTGATGAGGGTCTCGTCGAGTACCTGCTCACTGTCGCTGACAAGGGCATCCCAGCCGCGGATATTGATAAACAGGAGGGAGACCGAGGAGGTGACGATAACCGCCAGCAGCAGCATGGCCACCATGATCTCGAGCAGGGTAAAACCGCTCACTTGCCGTCTGCCGGGTAGTGACTGCCGTGTAGCCACTACAGCCTCCGATTGATCAGGTTGATCTGGGTGAAACTGAGCTGACGTGAGAACGGCTCCTCTCCCCAGGTGACTGAGATCTGCTCCTCGACAGGTATCGCCGCCAGCCCTTGCAGCCGCTCTTCATTCCATGCCTGATAGGGTTGGCGGGAGAACTCCCAGCGGATCCCGTTTGGCTCGATGCCGCTCTCCAGCAGACTCTCAGAGGTCGTATCGACGCTCATCGCCTGCATGCGCGACTCGGCAACCCGCAGCGCCTGTTGATACCCTTTCGAGACATCATGATTGCGCAGGGAGGTGGCGTTGATGCGCATGATCACCCCCATCACCATGGCGAGAATGACAAAGGCGACCAGCACCTCGATCAGGGTCATGCCATTGACGCCGCAGCGTCTACAGGGTCTCTGTCGCTTGCAGTTCATCGAGATGAATCTTACTGGTCAGCCAGTCAACGCGAATCGCCATCCGGCTGCGGTCGTTGGCAAGAAGTAGTACGCCACCGTTGGCGCTGCCATCCGGATAGAAGATAAAACGGGCAGTCCGCTCGCCGGACAAACGCTGTAGCGGCTCGTCCTTACGCGACAGGATCAGGCCGCTTGGCAACGTGGTTACCGCGCCTGCGTTTACCTGATCACTGCGATATTCACCACTCTCCAGATCAAAAACTATCTCTGCAGTCTGACCATTGATGATGGCGGCGTTCTGCACATAGCGGATCTCCTGCACCAGATCCCGGGCCGCCGCTTTGAGCTTGAGTACGGGAAAAGCCTTCTGCATCAGAGAGGGCGTCATAGCCAGCAGCAGACCGGTGATGGTCAGCACCAGCAGCAATTCGATGAGGGTGAATCCGCAGTGCTGGCGCTGTGGCCCAGATCGCCCTTTCCCGCACAGCTC